>JAFSBS010000402.1 GCA_017437165.1 Clostridia bacterium | reverse complement strand
GAACTAAATTGGCAAAAATCCATAATGGCAATGTAAGAACGAAGTATGGTCTTACCCTACCCCATCTTGTACGTGTTCTGTCTAAAATCGGACCTGAAATAGCATTATCAAATGTATCTAAAACTCCGCATACCGAATCAGCAAGGCTCAATGTAACAGGGCTTACCCCCTGGAATGTAGTGTTATAGAAAAACATATTGTTACCGGAGAAAGTTTCCCAGTTTTTGTCACCAAAACCTGAAATTATGTAGGCTGCCATTTCTCTTGGACCTAAATATTCTTTCTCTTGCTGTTGCTTCTGTTTTTCAACATCTGCTTCAGTAATCTGCGTATTAGTTAAAACTGTGTTTTCTGCCAAATTCCTCACCACCGTTTTTAAGATAATTTCATTCTAACATATATTTATGTCTATTGTAAACAAATCAAGGTAAAAATTCCTGAAGTTCTCTTTTAAGTCTTGCAACAGGAAGACCTACTACATTGAAGTAGTCGCCCTCTATACCTTTGACTAAAAGTCCGCCTTTACCCTGGATACCATAACTACCTGCTTTGTCAAAAACCTCTCCGGAGTCAATGTATTCATAAATTTCTTCGTCACTCAAATCATAAAAAGTAACCTTTGTTTCCTGACTGAAAGTCTTTCCCTTATCACCTTTTATTATTGTAACTCCCGTAAAAACTGAATGTGTATTGCCACTTAAAGTACGAAGCATTGAAAATGCGTCTTCTCTTGATTTGGGTTTTCCTAAAACATTATCACCGAGACATACTATTGTATCAGCAGAAACAATTATTTCATTTCGGAACTGTTCTCTGACTGCTTCACCTTTTATTTTTGAAAGATATTCGGCAATTTCTCTGCCCACTAAACCTTTTTTTATAGTTTCGTCGCAATCACAGGGATTAACTATTATATCTTCTGTTATCATTTTAATAAGCTCTTGTCTTCTTGGTGAAGCAGATGCAAGCACAATTTTCATTTAATCCCCACTTCTTCTGTTTTTTGGATATTTTCTATAACTTTCGTTTATTTATATCAAAGAAATGTATTTTTTAAGAGTATTAAGTCCCCACTCGCACGCCATTCGTGGTTCTTCACAACCTTCAAACTCTAAAGTTATAAAATAGTCATAACCGGCATTTATTACTGTTGAAAGGCATTGGAATACGGGCACATTACCGTGACCTAAAACTGCACCTCTTAAATGAGTACCTCCACGTGTGGTAAAAAAACCGTCTGTTGGCGCAATATTATCCCCACTTTTAATATGAAAATCCTTCGCATGAACAAAAGATGCGTATTTTTTAAGCTTTCCGAACGCTACAACCGGGTTTTCATCTGCACAAAGGAAATTACCCATATCAAGAAGCAACCCAAAGTTACTGTCATTAACACCGGTAACAATTTTTTCTACCCTGTCGCTATCCTGACAAAAATAACCGTGATTTTCCATCATTGTGCGAATACCTTTTGTTTTTGCGTATTCTGTAACAGCTTTACAACCCTTTATTATAAGTGGTAACGCTTCGTTAAAACCGTTGGTTTTTGCATCTTGATCACGAAAACCACCTGTGCAATCGTGACGCATACCTGTTACACCTAATGCAGCTGCAACATCTACTTCATATTTTAAACGGTCAATTTCCTTTTCTATATCCCCATCACTGCCATAAATAAAGTCTGCACCGATTGAATATTGAACAGGAATTATGCCGTGTTTTTTGCACTCTTCATTTAATTCTTTCGCATATTCTATCTTATCATGATTTTCAGGCATATGAATTTCTGCAAATTCAATTCCCTCAAAACCTATTTCTTTTGCTATTTTAATAAGGTCTTTTTCAGTTACTCCATCTTTACCTACAAGACCACTTAAACTGTATGTACTGACTGAAAATTTCATAGAGAATTACTCCCTTTCCAAATTTTTTGCATTGTTTCGCTCTCCAAATAGTATTATTATATTAGGGGAGGCGATTTTTTGAAAATTGAAGCCATCGGAGAAGAAAAGATTCTTGTTGCACTTTCCGACAAAGACTTACTCGAACTTGACATAACGTATGACGAAATGGATTACTCAAATATTGAAACCCGCCGTGTAATATGGACTATTTTAGATGAAGCAAAACGACATCTCGGAAAATCCATTGACACCGACGGTAGAATTTTAATTGAAGTTACCCCGAGTGATGATGGTGGTTGCATTATGTGTTTTACTACAATGCCAACATCGGACTACAAATCAAAGAAAAAACTCGTAATGAAAAAAGAATCAGACCCGATTCTTTTTAAAGCACTCAATCAGAATGCATTTTTAGATACAATTGACATTTTAAAAAACGCTTCTGACTCGTACAGAAGTTTTGAAATTTTTATATATAATAAAAATTTTTATTTCGTTATCTACCCCAAAATAACAGGTTCTGAAAAAATCACTTACATATTAAGTGATTTTGGAGAAATTTATTTTGGAGAAACACAAATTTTAAGTCGTATTCTTGAATACGGTGAAAAAATCAATTTTTAAAATTATTCTTTAAGAATATCTATTGCTTCTTTAACATCCGGTGACCTGAATATGTAACTGCCTGCCACTAAAACATTTGCACCTGCATTTTTGCAAAGCACGGCAGTTTCTTTATCCACACCACCATCTACCTGAATATCAACACTCAATCCTTGTTTTTCTATTTCTGACCTTAATTCTGTGATTTTAGAAATCATATCCACAATAAAACTCTGACCGCCAAAACCCGGCTCAACAGTCATAATAAGCACCATAGAAATATCTCTAAGAAACGGGAAAACAACATTTATTGGTGTATCAGGTTTTACAACAAGTGCTGCTTTTTTACCGGCGCTTGTTATTTTTTTTATTGTTTCAGAAATATCGCTATTACTTTCAACGTGGAATGATATTAAATCCGCACCCGCTTTAATAAATGCATCAACATAATCTATAGGGTTACTAATCATAAGGTGACAATCAAATACTGCATCTGTAACGCGTCTTATTGATTGCACAACAGGTACACCTATTGAAATATTGGGTACAAAATGCCCATCCATTACATCAATATGAATATATTCTGCACCGGCATCCACTACTTTTTTAATTTCACTTTCTAAATTTCCATAATCTGCCGCAAGGATAGATGGTGAAATTACAATTTTTCTGTCGCTCATAAAATTATGCCCTTTTCTTTTGAAATAATTTTAGATGTTTCTCTGTCTTTTGCGATTTGATTTCTTAACTCGTCAAGATTATTAAATTTCATCTCTTCACGAATTTTCTTAAGAAGATGAACACTTATATTCTTATCATACAAGTCGCCATCAAAACCGACAATATTTGTTTCACTACGTTCTTTTGAATACCCTTCGATTGTAGGTCTTACGCCAATATTTGTAACTGATGGGTATTTTTTTCCATCAATTATCGAGAATGACGCATAAACACCATATTGCGGAACAACAAAATCTTCCGTAAAAAACTGAT
>JAFSBS010000401.1 GCA_017437165.1 Clostridia bacterium | reverse complement strand
TCACGCCAGTGGCACGGCCGAGTAGCTATGTGCGGATTGGATAAACGCTGAAAGCATCTAAGCGTGAAGCCATCTCCAAGATAAGATTTCCCATAACTTAAGTTAGTAAGACCCCTCAAGGACTATGAGGTTGATAGGCTGCGTGTGTAAGCATGGTGACATGTTCAGCTAAGCAGTACTAATAGGTCGAGGGCTTGACCATTTCGTTTGTTTCTTCGCTTTCCTTTATTCAGTTTTCAGGGTACATTATGGCGGTGTGTCAAAGACACACCGCCAACTTTATTTTCGAAGAAAATAAAACATCACTGAATAAAAAGCAGTCAGACTAAGATTTATATCTTTTGTTTGACTGCTTATATTTTTTCAGGATTATTTGTTAAATTTAAAATAAAATCAGTAGAAACAATATAAAATTCGCTCAACTTAATAAGGTGTTCTATCGGTAAATTTCTTTTAACATTTTCATACATTCCATACGCCTGTTTTGTGATTTTTAAATAGTTTGCAACATTTCCTGCCTTAAATCATTATCAGTACGCAGGTCATAAAGTAGTTTGATGTAATTCATTTTCTTTCTCCTTCATTTTATCAATTATTTGATACAACAAAATGTTTATTTTAGTCTTGACGGTAAACAAATTGTTTATTATAATAAATTAGTTAACTGATGTTAACAAACACAGGGGTTGAAGAGGAGATTTGTTTATGAAAAAGAATTGTATTTTTAAGTTTTTTTGTATTTTTTGCGTGCTTACACTTTCTATTGTAAACTTTTCCGTAACTGCATTTGCTGAGTATGATTATGAAATAGTTGAAGTTGAAGGCGAACAGTGTAGCTTGTTTCCCGGTCCGGAGGAGTTTTCCGATATAATACAAAATTCACAGACCGATGAAAACAACGAGAATAACGAAACCGACGAAAATAACGAAAAGAACGAGAATGCTGATGAAGAGAAAACATTAGAAGAACTTTTAAATGTTGATTATTCTGCTTACTCAACTCTTTCCGACCATGAAAAACAATATTACGACAAAATTGTATCAATACCAATAGGTGAAACAGTATTCATTATCGACTATACACCGTATTTAACTAAAGAAGAATTTGGTGCAATTGACTTCCGTGCAATTATGTATGCAGTTGCATTGGATCACCCGGAAATGTTCTGGTATCACGGTTATTCTTATAAATATAAATATGTTAAAGACACTCGTGAAGTTATTTATGTGGAGTATACTATGAATGGTCCTGTTGTTACAGGTACATCTGACCCTGTTTATTCGCCTTCTGAATATTCAACAATTAATGATGAAATGTGGGTAGAATTCCACAGAGTTGCCGAAGAATTAAATTTAGCAAATCGTACAAGATATTCATTCGCTAAAACACTTCATGATTATCTTTGTAATTCGGTTGCTTATGTTATAGATGATAGGTCTTGTTTTGACCCATATGGCACTCTTGTTAACAAGAAAGCAGTATGCCAAGGTTATGCAGAAACATTTAAAATGTTTTGCGATTATTATGATATTCCTTGTGTAAGTCTTACTGGTACTGCTGGCGGTGCTCATATGTGGAATGCTATGCAAATGGAAGATGGTCTTTGGTATATTTTAGATATTACTTGGGATGATGGTGGTTCTACTTGGGTTTACACAGACTTTTTCCTTTGTGGTCTTGATACTGTAGACGTTAACTTTGATAGAAAACCGTTCCGTAAGACTCATATTTCTGACGGTTCACCTTATTTACCACAACTTAATTATGCATCGGAAGCATACGGACTTATAGATGATAAATCTTTTAATTCAACCTATAATTCTTATGCTTATGAAGAAGAACAATATCTCGTACTTTCACAGTTTACTGCACCTGACCACGAAATTTGTTATAATGGTGTATTAATTAAAGATGTTGCTTTCAGAACCGGTGAACAATTCACAACTTACGATGATAAAACATGGACAATTATTATCGCTGGTGATATGAATTGTGATGGATTGACAACCGTAGAAGATTATCAGGCTGCAGCTAATTACGCAATTGGTGAGGATAATACAGTTCAATCGGTTGAAAGTACCGCAGCTGATGTTTCCAGAGATGGTGTTATTGATGTTCTTGATTTAATGCTCATACAACTTATGTACACAGGTTGCAGAGATGATTTTGAGTTATAGTGAAATTATTAGTTATCAGTAAGCATAAAACAGAAAATAGTAATAAAATAAGTTCTATCATTTAAAG
>JAFSBS010000400.1 GCA_017437165.1 Clostridia bacterium | reverse complement strand
TGATATGTATGGGGTTGACCCTGATGCAAAAGGTGGTCAGGAATATTATGATTCTATATTTGAACTCTATGCTTCATGGGGTGTTGACTACATAAAATGTGACGATATTGCAAATATAGAAATATTCCCGCATAATCCATACGCTGCACGTAGAGAAATTGAAATGATAAGAAAAGCGATTGACAAATGTGGCAGAGATATGGTTTTAAGTCTTTCTCCCGGTCCTGCACCTGTTGAAGAACACGAGCATTTAGCGGCTCACGCTAACCTTTGGCGTATGACAGGCGATTTCTGGGATGAGTGGGAGAAACTTTATGCGATGTTTGAAAGATGCTATGCTTGGCAAGAGTATGTACAACCGGGTGCCTGGCCGGATTGCGATATGTTACCTTTAGGCAGAATTCAGAAAACAGAAGAATTAGAAAAATACAGAAACCGTTACACAAGATTTACACACGATGAGCAAATTACAATGATGACTCTCTGGGTGATTTTTCGTTCACCGCTTATGATGGGTGGCGAAATGCGTGAAAATGATGAGTTTACACTTTCACTTCTTCAAAACAGAGAACTTATAGAAATGCTTAAAAATTCGAGTGGTGCAAGACAGTTTAAACGCGAAGAAGTTGACGGTAAAGGTGAAATTATCTGGACTTCAAAAGGCGAAAATTGTAAATATGTAGCACTCTTTAATACAGATGACAAAGCACGAGAAATTAAATTTGATATTACCGATATTGCAGTCGGTGGTGTTAAATATAGTGTTTGGGATATGTGGTCACATAAAGAATACACTGTAACTGACAGTAAGTTTTCTGCCAAAGTAAATTCTCATGGTGCAAGGCTTTTCAAAATTGCTATAAAATAAAATATCCCCCCTTGAATATCTTTTCATAAAAGTATATAATTCTTGGGTTGCTTTTAAATTATCATGGTGGTGATTTTATGTCTGTTAATAAAATCTGCCCTGACTATTCTGGTGAATATTATTGGGATTCTTATTGCAAGACAATTGATATCGAACTTAAACAATGCATAGATGAAGGTCTTGATATTGATGATTTTAAATCCGATTTTGAAAAGGTTGTTAAACTGCCGTATTCAAAAGAACAAGCGGACCTTGCCGACGAATTGTTTGAAAAAATTATAAATGCAAAAATAAAGTCTGATTATAAATATAACGAACCATCAGATTTAGAAAGTATAAAGTCATTAAGAAAAACTTATACATATAAAAAAATAACACTCACAGACGAGTTACTGTACCAAAAAATCAAAGGTGCCTGGTATGGTAGAATTTGTGGTTGCCTTTTAGGTAAACCGCTTGAGGGGATAAAAACAAATGAGTTATACCCACTTCTTAAAGAAACGGGTAATTACCCGTTATCCCGTTATGTTCTTTCTGCTGATATAACAGAAGATATGATTGAAAAATATGATTTCTGTCTTGAAAATAAGGCTTGGGCAGATGTTATAGATTGTGCACCGATTGATGATGACACAACTTATACAGTGTTAGCACAGATTTTAATAGAAAAATATGGTCACGGATTTTTGCCGAAAGATATGGCGAAAATCTGGCTTCAGAGTCAGCCTATAGAAAAATATTTTACTGCTGAAAAATCTGCATATCGTAATTTTATAAATGGATATGCACCACCATATTCTGCGATGTATCAGAATCCTTATCGTGAGTGGATTGGCGCCCAGATTCGTGGTGATTATTTTGGTTATATTACACCGGGGAATAAAGAACTTGGTGCAGAGTACGCATTTCGTGATGCTTGTATTTCTCATGTTAAGAATGGTATTTATGGTGAAATGTTCGCATCTGCTATGATTTCTGCCGCAGC
Organism: Clostridia bacterium; assembly: GCA_017437165.1. Lineage (GTDB taxonomy): Bacteria > Bacillota > Clostridia > Oscillospirales > Acutalibacteraceae > DTU089. The sequence continues at coordinate 1,162 of JAFSBS010000400.1, read as the reverse complement.
AAATGCAGAAAGTGTTACTGATGTAATTAAAGCGGGTCTTTCTGAAATTCCTGCAACTTCAAGACTTTATGAAGCAGTTTCTGAAATTATAGAGAAGTTTGAAAATGGTGTTTCGCAAGAAGATTGCGTTGCATTCATTCATAATAAATATAACGAATTTGACCCGCACGATTCAGTTCACACAATACCTAATGCGCTGATTGTTGTTATCGCTTTACTTTATGGAAATGGTGATTTCGGTAAGTCTATCTGTCTTGCAGTTCAGATTGGTTACGATACCGATTGCAACGGTGCAACGGTCGGTTCAGTTCTTGGTATGTTAAGCGGCTTTGATTCTATAGGTGAAGAATGGGTTAAACCTTTTAACAATAAACTCGACACCGGTATTACGGGTATGGGTGTTGTGGAAATATCTGATTTAGTCCAAAAAACAATTTCACATATTAAAAATAAGGAGTAAATAAAATGAGTCAATTAAAATTATACAAAACATTAACAGAACCTTGTGAATTCCCGACAGATTTAAAAGGCTTTGAATACAGAAGTTATAACGGCACAGTTGAAGACAGAGCAGCTTGGGCAGAAATTTGCAAAAACGGACTTGTTGGAGATGATGCAGACGCAACTCGTTTCGTAGAAGTTATCGAAGAAGCAAATGGTTACAAACCTGAAAATGTATTCTTTATTACAGAAAATGGTAACCCTGTTGCAACTATTACTGCACTCGTTCAGGAGAATGGTCGCGGTTGGGTACATATGGTTTCTGTACATAAAGACAGCCGTGGTAAAGGTCTTGGTGCTTACCTTAACCAAATCGCTTTAGCGGCACTTTCTAAAGCCGGCTGTACTTATGTTGGTCTTACAACTGATGAATTCAGAGTACCTGCTGTAAAATCTTACTTAAGAGCTGGTTTCAGACCGGTTCTTTACGAAGAAGATATGGAATCACGTTGGCTTTTCTGGCTTAATCGTTATGGTTATATGAATATTGATTGTTATGACAATGACATCTATGATGAACATGCATTTATCTTCACATTGAAGAACAATGGAAGAATCAGAGAAGGAAATGGAATGATGAAGTTTGAACATAAATCAGGAAACGCTTTTTACTTGTGGAATGATGGAGATTTGTTCGATTTGGGATGCAACAATCTTGATA
>JAFSBS010000399.1 GCA_017437165.1 Clostridia bacterium | reverse complement strand
GGCGTTCCTGTTTACGAGGGTATGATTGTTGGCGAATGTGCAAAAAATGAAGATATTGTTTGTAATGTCTGCAAGAAAAAGCAAATGACAAACACCCGTGCTTCAGGTAGTGACGATGCACTCCGTTTAGTGCCACACACTACTTTAAGCCTTGAGCAATCAATGGAATTTATCGGTGATGATGAATTAGTTGAAATCACACCTGAAAGCATCCGTTTAAGAAAGAAAATTCTCTCAAAAGAAATGAGAATGAAACAACAGTTTAAAAAATAAATAACAACAGGCAATCTCATTTGAGATTGCCTGTTGTGTATGTTTTGGAGCTTGTGACGGGATTCGAACCTGCGACCTATGGTTGTAGGTAAGGATGTTAATTAAGATTCAATTAACGATTGGTTTCGTAATTCTTTTAAATAGTTGTTTAATAAGTTATCAATTGGTTTCTTCTTTTCGAGGTTGTATATTTTATTCTCTAAATGGTCAAGTTTTCTGTGGTCTTTGCGAAAATCTAAACCATATTCAATTATATTGGCGTACTTTTCTCCACCGATTTGATTCAGAAATTCACATAAAGTATTTATAGAGTTGGCTTTAAAGTGCCTGTAAAAGCAACTTAATCCATCGCCATCTATTAGTCCAAATGCCTGACAAACTAAACCTATGTAAAATACTTCGTTCGGTAATTTTTTTACTGAGCGTGGTTTAATATCTTTGATTACAGAATAATATAACTTTGCGATAGATATTGAGTCAATCTTATTAACATCAATATAATCATCAATCTCAACTATCAGTTTATCGTTTGAGTGTGTTGTAAAAGATTTTGTGAAAATTTTAATTAAATCTATATAATAAAGTGAGCACATAACTTCGGTTTGTTTTTCAAATACAGGAAATTGATAATTTGATAATAATGCATTTATGTTGCACTGTACATCAATTTCAAAATACAACATCAACAGAATAATATCTAAAATAATGTTATCTCTACCTGAAAACAACGAAGAACAATTATTGATATCTTGTATCAACGATTCAGCATCAATACAATCAAGATTGGTTTTGTGTAATTCAATCAGCGTGTTAGAAAATCGTTCAGTATTAGAATTATACATATCAGTAAATAAAGAATACCAATCAGCTATACGACTTTTTTCAACTTCTATTAACTTTTCTATTATTTTATTATACATCAATTTTTGCCCCATAACTAAATTTATATCAATATAAAAAGCATAAATCTTATTGTTGAAATTTTACCATTAACGAAAGTATTTTGCAATAGCGAACATTGTTAAAGAATAAATAATAAAGAATAAATGGTTGTCACTTTTGGAGCTTGTGACGGGATTCGATGGGCTCTGCCCATCATTCACTCGCTTTGCTCGTGAACACCCGATTATGTTCGGCTTCGCCGAGAGGTTCGAATCCCTGTGCTATTATTCAATTTTGTTTCTCCAAAAAATAAAGACTACAGGTTCCTGTAGTCTTTGGAGCTTGTGACGGGATTCGAACCTGCGACCTGCTCATTACGAATGAGCTGCACTACCAGCTGTGCTACACAAGCAAGTGTGAATATTATATATAAAAATTCAAAATTTTGCAATAGCTAAAAGAAAAAACAATAAAATTAAAGTTGGTTTCTTTAGGAGTTTTAAAAATTGGTACAAGTATTATAGTTGTTCATTGATTGATGTTACACACCACTCGTTTTCAATTTTTTCTAACTTTAATTTGAAAAGTACAAGTATTGCACCACTTTCAAGTTTACCATTTTTATCATAAGCTTTAGTTGAATACTCAGCCCAAATATACCCTGTATTTTCTGAAAAATTGGCAGATATAAAGTGTAAATTATGCTCTTCACGAACTGCATTTTCATCCGTAACACAAAGATAACCTAATACACCAAATTTTTCTATAGCACTTTCAAAATCTGTAATTGTAGAAAGTGCTTTATCAACGTCTTTTAACACTTCTTTTGCTATAAAATAATCATCTAAAGCAGTTGGATAGAGAATCTCATTATATTCATCACCAAAATGAACCTTGGTATAAGATTTTACAAAATAAACAAATGCTGTTCTGAAAATTCCAATACAAAGTATTAAAATGATTGTTATAATTAAAATACGCAATGTTTTCTTTTTCATTATTAAAGACTCGCCCTCCAATTTATCTTTGTATTTGAATTATAACAGTTGTGCTTATTTAGAACAATAAAATATCAAAATCTTAATAAAATTGTAATATTAAGGTAAGCTCAAACAATTATTTCAATAAATGCTGATGAATAATTTCAGGGAGATACTTACACCTGATTGTAATCTATTTTATTGTGTGATATAATCGGGCTGATGAATTCAAGTTTAACAGGCGGTTAGCATAAATTCTGAGGTGGTAAAATGCAAAAACAAAAATGTATTTCTTGTGGTAATCAATTTACTTTAACGGACAAAGAAATTGATTTTTTTAATAACAAAAATCTTAATTTGCCCAAGCGTTGTGAAGCTTGCCGAGAGAAAAGAAACGAGATAGAAAAGCGTTCAAGAAAGAATTTATTTGTCAGGTTATTTGAAAAAATTGTAACAAGCGAAAATAATTTAACCAAAGCACAGAACACTTTTCAGTTTTCTTTTAAAAACAACGGAGAACTAAAAGAACATTTTATAAAACACGGTAGAGAATGTAACTGCAAAACACCAAAGAAATATTTAAAAACTGCAAATAAAATAATCAAAAGCAAAAAGTCATTAAAAAGAAAAGAAGCCGAAGACGGCGATATAGTTTATTTCAATGAAAAAACAGGTGGAATAGTCTTTGTTTCGCCTAAAGGCTACATAAGAAGTTTTTATTTGAGTGATATTGATTACTTTAAAAGGCAATAAAAGTGCAGTTGTTGAATTTATTGTAAATGTATGGTATAATGTATAACTAATAATTAAATATAAAAACAAGAGATGTATTATATGAAAGTATTGATATTGAAAACATTTATATTTTTATTGAATGTTATATATGTTTTTTTCAAAATATTAAAAACGCAGAAAAAAGTTGTTATGATAAGTCGTCAGTCAAATGAAGTGAATGATGACTTCAGATTGCTTGGTGAAGAACTCCGTAAAAGCGGTGTTGAAGTAGTTTATTTATGTCGTACATTGGATGGTGGCGTTAATTCAACTATTCTTACTAAAATTTCGTATGGATTTCACTTGTTTACACAAATGTATCATTTAGCAACTTCAAAAGTGTGTGTGCTTGATTCTTACTGCCTTACAGTAAGTGTTTTAAAACATAAAAAAGATTTGAAAGTAGTACAGTTGTGGCATACTGTCGGCAAAATGAAACAGTTTGGTTGGCAGATAATCGGCAAAGGCGAGGGTAGTTCACCTCTTATTGCTAATACGATGAAGATGCACGCAAACTACGATGTGGTTTATTACGCAAGTGAAGATTATAAACAAGTTCTTGTAGAGGGTTTTAAAACACCGGCGGAAAAATTCAGAAAATTCACTTTGCCGAGAATTGATTTGCTTAATGACGAAGAATACATAAATAAGACAAGAAAAGAAATTTTTAATAAATACCCACAATTACAAGAAAAGACAAATGTTATTTATGCACCAACCTTCAGAAAAAATGAAAGCGAATTTACCGAGAATTTTAATAAACTTTTAGATGCGTTTGATTTTAATAAATATAATCTTATTGTCAATTTGCATCCATTGACAAAAGTTAAAGTGGATGACAGCAGAGTAATAATAAATAGTGGTTTTTC
>JAFSBS010000398.1 GCA_017437165.1 Clostridia bacterium | reverse complement strand
TCTTCAAAAAACGAACACGCTTCAACATAATATTCAACTGCAGAGAATTTCTTATTTTCTTTATCTGCCTTGTTTGCAATCATTGCACTGTTATAACCTGAAAAATCTGAAATAAACCCTGTAACGCCAAACACTGCAACTACAATTATTGCAAGTGCAACAACTACACTTGAAAAATTCAAAGGATAGCGTTTCATAAGTTCCCTGCATTCTGAACAATACTCATAATTCGGGGAAACAGATGTATCTTTTCTTCTTTCTCCGCAACATTCACAAAGTTCTTCTTTTGGAATAACGACATCATTTTCGTCAACTATTTCATTATCGCTTACCTTTACTTCGCCTTGCTCTTTTGCTTTTTTAAGTTCGCTTCTGAATGTTTCTGCGAGTTTTTCTAATTCGTCATTAAGTTTTTCTTGTTCATAATTACCACTTTTATCAAGTGAAGACTCTAACACGTCATCCATTTCATCAGATAAAGCATTTGTTTCTTTTTCGTCTTTCAAGAAAAAACCCCCTCGAAATTTAAAATAACATTTTCATTTTACCACTATACGCAACAAAATTCAAACATTTTCTTAAAATTCCAAGGAGATTTACAAATTATTTACTTTTATTATCTTTCTTTGCTATTTTAGTTTTCAGTTCAAGTGAATTCAAATCAAAAACACCTGCAATTACAACCAAGCCTATAACAGTAATTATAAGTTCAGGTAACATATAGCCTATATTATAAGCAAAAGAATATTCTAACACTGATTGACCTTCTTCGGCATATCCGCCCCAGATTGTTGCACCACTTATAAAGTGACAGATAAATCTTATAGCAGTAACTAAAACGCCACCAAGTGAAATTGCAAGAATATCATTTTTAATTTTGTATTTAAACATTCCGCCAAGTCCTAAAGCAGAAAATGCTATTATGTAATCACAAAATGCAAGAATCATAAATGCACTTATACCGCTTACATAAGAGAAGTTTTTCAGACCGAAAATAAGTTGAATTACACTCATGGTAAGTCCTGTTGTAAGTCCCCATTTAACTCCATAACGATATGAAATCAATATAACAGGTACTTGACTGAAAAGTGTTACACTACCGCCAAACGGAAACTCAAAAACTGCATATTCCGCTAAAATTGTTGCAAGTGCTAACATTAAAGCACTTTCGGTAAGACGTCTGTTTTTTTGTTTTTTTGTTAAGTTTGTCATTTTTTAGCCTCCAATAAAAATCTCCCTACGGCGACAACCCACCGCAGAGAGAAAAAAGACAAACTTTATGTTTCCTACGGCGGCATTATCCGCATCAGGTTTAAAGGGTCAGAAAAGGATTGTTTTCTTTCTCAGCCAACGTCCGTCAGCTCCCCTGTTTTTAATTGGTATCAAAAACCATGCGCATATTTTTAATACAAGACTATTATAACCAAATGTCAGAATTTGTCAACTATATATTTTTAATTCTGAACGGAACATTTTCTCCTAAAAGTCTTTTTGCAATTCTTAAATATGCCATATTACCTTTTGAATCATAAGGTAATTCTTCACCGATTGCAGTAAGTGCAATATCGTTTGATTCGGGTACAATTCCTAAAAATCTTGCAGTAACAGAATCAACTACATCATCAACGCAAAGGGATTTGTGTTGTTTTTTATTAAACCTGTTAAGTACGAGCCTTACGTCGCTGATACCATTGTTTCTGACAAGTGAAGCCGCACTTGAAGCCGCTCTTATACTTACAGGGTCAGGAGTAGATACTATTATACATTTTTCACTTGCTTTTAAAGAAAGTTTAAAACCACTTTCAACACCCGCAGGTGCATCAAGAATTATAATTTCATATTTATCTTTATAACAGTCAACAAGTTTTTTTATATTATCTGCAGTATATTCTTCGCTTAAAAAAAGCGGGGCAGGAAGTAACGAAAGGTTGGGTGTTATATTGATTAACGCTTTCATTGGTTCGCAATTATTGAGTATTACATCACCCCAGTTATAAACTGTTTTTTCAGCTACATTAAGAAGCAAATCAAGACTTCTTACGCCTACATCCATATCAACAAGAAGTGTTTTATGCCCTTTTTCCGCAAAAATTCTGCCAACCCCTACACACAGCGTAGATTTACCCACGCCACCTTTTGCAGAAGCAACCATTATTGTTGACATATTATCCCCTACCTTCCAAAAGAATATTAAAACATCAAGGAATTAAAATATTGTTTTTGTTTACCGCTTCATATTTGTTTTTATTACCGAAGTAATAATTATAAACATCTACTGCAACTTTTGACATACCGCCACCTGTTTTAACATTTTCACCTACTACTGCAATTGCAATTTCAGGGTCGTCGTAAGGCGCATAAGAAATAAAGAAACCATTGTTACAGTCAACAACAGTACCATCGTCTGTTGTTCGTTTAAGTTGTGATGTACCTGTTTTACCTGCCGCTTCAACTATACAATCCTGAAAAATATAGTAAGCAGAGTTTTCGGGACTTGTAAGCACCTGACGCATACCTTGTTTTACTATACCAAGGTCTTTTTGGCTTATTGAAAGTGTATTTATTACTTCAGGTGTAGTTTCATAAACAACCTCTGATAAGTCTGCTGAAAGAACTGATTTAATCATATATGGTTTATATCTTGTACCACCATTTGCTATAGTTGAACAATAGTTTACAAGTTGAATCGGTGTAAAAAGGTTATCGGACTGACCTATAGCAGCCTGAACTGTATCACCGGGATTCCAAGTTTCTCCGTTTGCTTCTTTATTTGCAACACTTGCAAGCATACCATTTGCTTCCGGTAATTCGATACCTGTTTTTTGTCCAAGACCTAAAAGTGTTGAATATTTGTTAAGTTTATCAATACCAAGTTCACGACCTAACTCAAAGAAGTAAATGTTACACGATTTCTCAAGTGCAGTTGTAACATTTAGGTGGTCGTGTCGGCTAAGACATTGGAAAGTCTGATCTTCAAGAACATAGTGATTGGTGCAGTTATATGTTGAAGTAGCATCAATCTTTTTTTCTGAAAGACCTGCAATAGCAACTGCCGGTTTCATTGTAGAACCCGGTGCATACGCACTAAGAAGCGCTCTGTTCCATAGTGGACTGTCTCCATCGTTTGAAAGTTTATCGTATTCACTGAAATATTTTGTAATATCAAAAGTCGGGTAAGATACACACGCTAAAATTTCACCTGTTTTTACGTTCTGTACAACCACCGCACCCGCTTCACCGAAGTAAGGAAGATTTTTGTTATCTTTAAGTGCTTTAGCGAGAGATTTCAGCGCTACAGACTGAAGTCCCGAATCTATTGTTGTAACAACTGTAGCACCTTGTTCGGGTGCTAAAAGAAAATCTTCTGTTACAGAACCATCGGAAGATTGGGTAGTTGTCTTTATACCATTTTTACCCCTTAAATATTCTTCCATAACACTTTCAATACCACTTTTACCATATTTATCGTTTATTGTATAAGCGTTATTAGAGTAAGAATCTTTTTCTGCCTTTGTTATTTCATCATCATTTAAAATTTGTTGAAGTTTTAATTTTTCGTATTCATATTCTTCGGCACTGATTGAGCCTACAACACCTAAAATATGTGAAAAAGCAGTTGTATCTGAATATTCGCGATATGTTACGCTCTCTTGTGCAACACCTTTGAAAACACCGCTGTTTTCGAGTACAATCGGCACAAGTTCAAGTGGTACATCTTCTGCAAAAGTATAAGGCGAAGCAACTGAAAAACCGTGATATTTCATACCGAAACATACAGACGCAATTTTTCTTGCCTCTGCTCTGCTGTAATCTTCTAATTTATATCTTTCAATAAGCGCGTCAAGACATTCATCCGGTGTTGATTTTTCGCCTTTAGGGAGTTCAAGCATACTTTCAGAAACCATATACTTAAACTCTGCCTCTTTGTCTTTATCAACTACTAATTTACCTTTTTTATTATAAACAACCGGTAATCTGTCAAGCCATTCAGCATCATTTTCTTCAAATAATTTTATAAGCTCGTAAATAACTCTGTTTCTCTCTGCCTGGTCTTTATATGACGGGAATTCTGCATATTTAAAAACAAGAGAGTAACCTTGTCTGTTAGTAACAAGTGGATTACCGCTTGTATCAAAAATTTCACCGCGCGATGCTTTAATAGTTGTTTGTGTAACTGCAAGGTTTGCACTTGCTGCTTTATATTCAGCACCATCTATTATTTGAATTTTAACAAGGTAAAGTGCAAGAATTACAAAAACCGCAATAATAATACCTACACCTATACGAGTTCTTTTTTTTCTTTGTTCTTTTGTCATTTATTTTCACCTGAAATTTTATTTTAATATTCTTCTACTGTTCTGTTTGATTCGAAAACTGTTTTTACTAAAAAATAATAAATAGGAATAAACAACGATGTAAAAATAAATGATGGCAAATAAAATCTTAAAACCTGACTCAATGGATAACCACCGCCATCAAGTACAATATAAATCATAATATATAACACAATATAAATTACAACTGCACTTAAACCTAAAACAATCGCAGTTATAATATTATTCTGCATAAGTCGGTTTATTAAAATACTGCAAACCGCACACAACAACATTAAAACCAACCCATTGTAGCCATCAATACCTGCAGACAAATCCCATAAAAGACCTGCAAAAGCACCTAAAAGCGCAGACACAATTTCACGTTCAAACATAGAAATTGATATAAGTAAAGGTATAAGCAAAAATGCGTGAGCATCAAAAACTGCATTTACTCTCGTACCGGTATTCTGAATAATTGCTGTAACAATTATAGCAATTGCAAAAATTATTCTTCTTTTGATTTTCGGTCTGTTATTGTCATAATTCACGCACTTTACCCTCCTTTACCAATTTTTTATTTTATTCGTCTATATCACTTTCACCCTGACCTATAAAAGAAGTAATAACAAAAACATCTGTTAACTCATTAAGGTCAGTGTAAGGCTTAATTTTAGCGTAAGTAGATGTTGTGATTTCATCAGTAGTCACAGAACTTACTTCACCGATAATAAGACCGTGCGGGAACACACCACCTGAACCTGATGTACAAACGATACCACCACTGACAATAGAACTATTTCTTTCTAATCCCTGTAATTTACAGAGACCATCTTTTAAAAGTTTATTGTCACCTGAAACATATCCGTATTCTCTTGTTGCAGATTCATAAGCACCAATATTTATTCTCGGGTCCAAAACCGTATAAACAACACTTGTTGATAAATTAACTTTTTTAACTATACCCACAACATAATTACCATAAATAACAGGGTCGTTAACTTCTATACCTGAAGTAGAACCCGCATTTATAACAAATGAACCATAAGGGTCGGCAACATCCCTTGAAACTACTGTTCCATAAGCAAACTTATAGTCAGGATTCTGCACCTTTATATCATAAAACTCTTCGTACGCTACAACTTTTTGCTTTAATTCCTCATAATCTGCAAGTTGTTCTCTGTAATCGGAAACTTGCTTTTCCAATTCTTCAATCTGTTCAAGATATTTAGATGAAGAAGTAAATGCAGCAGAAAGACCTGACATTTCAGAAGAAAAACCCGAAGCTAAATTTTGTAACGGTGTAAACACGAAACTCATAGCAGAAGTAAATGGTGAACTTGCGTTATGTGAAAACGCAGCACATATAATGCCCAAAAAAATCACACCGACAATTGCTACAAGACGCTTGAAACTTGCACTTTGTAGAAATCTTTTCATTTTTATTAACCCTTCTTATTGAATCCGAGTAAATCTTTTTCAAGACAAATACCTGTACCGTTAACAACACAATCAAGTGGATTTTTTGCTATATGAACAGGCATACCTGTACCGGCAGAAATAAACTTATCGAAACCTCTTAAAAGAGCTCCGCCACCTGTAAGTGTAATACCTTTTTCAACAATATCCGCTGCAAGTTCCGGTGGAGTTCGGTCAAGTGTATATTTAATCGCATCAAGAATCTGGTCAACAGATTGCGCCAACGC
>JAFSBS010000397.1 GCA_017437165.1 Clostridia bacterium | reverse complement strand
GCTGTTTCCTGTTTCTTATTTATCTTATTGCTTATTGCTTATTCACTATTACTTCTTACCTCAATCAGCCGTCACCTGTATCAATTTAACCCTTAATTCTAGCCAAATCTTTATAACTGATAAGCTCAATCCCAAGAGCCTTAATGTGTTGAAGAGTTTTTGGGTCTGAGAAGAGTTTGTGTTCCCAAACACGTCTTTGCCATGAACCTGTAATTGCTTTAAGTTCATCGCACTCAAATGCAGGGTGAATATAAGTTTCAGTAACACCTGCAGGGAAACTTCTGTAAAGCTCGTAGATATATTCTCTGTATTGCTCATAGTCATCTTTCCAAGGACCGCTCCAGTCACCGGGAATAAGATAGTCAGGCATTAAAACTCCATTATCTTTTGCATAAGAAGTGAATTTTGAGAATGCCATTTTAATAATTTCTTCAGGAAGTTGAATGTCAAGCATTTCGTTACCCATCATTTCAGGAATAAATGTACCCGGGAAACGGAAAGGTAACTTATATTCTGCAGCGAGGTCAAAAATAAGTTGAAGGAGTTCAAGTCTGCCGGTTGCAATACCATAAAGTGAACCCATGTGGTTATCAAGGTGAGATGGCTCAATACCAAATGACTTGAATCTTTCGATTTGTGCGCGGATTTCTGCTTCTACTTCGTCAAGGTCAGCAGCCTCTTCAAACTGGTCTGACTCGTGATGCATAAAGCCTTCGCTGTCACGAAGAGAAGATGTATTATTTTCTGAAACGGGACCCCATCTGTATTCGCCCCATTCGCTTGTGAATGTAAGGTGAACACCTACTGCATATTCCGGGTTATTTTTTGCCCAGATACCTGCATTTTTTGCCCAACCGCAAGGTGTCATAATTGTTGAAGATGTAATTCCGCCTTTCTGGAATAAATCTGCAACTGCCATATTTGCGGCACGGCACATACCGAAGTCGTCTGCATTGATAATAAGATACTTGTCCATTTTATTTAACTCCTTAAAAAAGAATTATTTGCTATCTGAAGAATTTACAATATTTTTTCTTGCTTCTTCTTCAAGTTTTTTCTTTCTTTGCTTCATTTCGTGAAGCGATAACGATGGTTTTATTTCCGCATCATCAGAATAATCAAATTCATTGAAACTGTTAAAGTTAACAGGTACATCAACTACTTCAAAAGTAACTTTTTCTGAATCTTTTGGTGTTTCAGTGTCTTGTTCTTTTATGGGTTCTTCCACACTTACCTGTTCCTGTTCTGTTTCAACTACTGTTTCTTGTTCAGGTTCAGAAGTCTGTTCCTCGACAGAAACGTTTCCTTTTTCTTCTGCTGCTTCCACTTCAACCAAATTCTCTTCAGTTGTAGCATCATCAATTTGGGTTTCTGACACTTTATCAGACTTAGTTACTTCTTGTGAAACGGTTTCTTTTTGCTGAACTTCGTTAGTATTATCATCAGTTTCAGGCTTTGAAATCAACTCATCTTTTCTTCTGTCAAATAATGATTTTACACTATTATCATCTACTTCTTCATCATCTGCTAAAGATATTAAAGTTGCTGATGGTTTTAATTCAACTGAATCTGTAAGTTCGCGTGTTCTTCTTGTATTTTTCTTTCTCCGTTCTTTTTCCGGTTTTACTATTTCACCATCTTCAGAAAGAGTAATATTTTTACGTTTGATGTGAACAATTATAAATACTGCTGCAATAGCAAATATCCATACAATAACAAGAACCACGATTATAACTGTAACAGTTATATCAGGCGCCTGTTTTTTATCACCTTGCGGATTTGTGTTCCCGACCGTATTAAACACCGCCGGAGAAGAAGTGTTTTGCCCTGAAATACCATTTATGTAATCATTATACATCTGCTCTGCTTTTTCAATTACTTCGTTAGAAGCAATTCCGTCAACAGTCATACCATACTTTAACTGCAAAGTTTTAACTGCTGTAGCAGTTGCATCATCATAGTCACCGGTTATAGGATTCTGCAAACCACACTCTGTATAAATAAGAATCCATTGTAACCACTTAACACCATCGCTTTTATCACCCGGATTTAAAGCACCTGTAGGTTTTGCGTAAGGAATAATAGTTGTATTATAATCTACATACTCACCATTTAATGCAGCATTTGTTGAGCTTATTGTACCATTCTGCTGAACATTACCAGTACCG
>JAFSBS010000396.1 GCA_017437165.1 Clostridia bacterium | reverse complement strand
ATAAAACCTGAATTAACTGGAAGTTCGTCTAAAATAGATGTTACCACTACACAAACACCCAAAGCCATTGGAACCGCTTTCAAAATCAAATCAATTAAATAGTCAATTTTTCTATTTTTAGTGTTATTTTGAGGGTTTGATTTTATCAACTCTTCTATTGAAATACCAAGAATTTCAGCAAGTTTAGGAATAGTATTTATATCAGGAAGAGAAACATCTCTTTCCCATTTTGAAACAGCTTTATCTGTAACATTCAATTTTTCAGCCAACTCTTTTTGCGTAAACCCTTTTTCATGTCTTAAAGAAGAAATAAGTTCTCCTGTTGTTTTATTTGACATAATAGCACCTTCTTTTTACATATTCTAAAAAAAGATTATCAAAATCAGTTAAGAATGTAAACCGAATATCTGTAGAGTTTACTAAACTTATAGTTTACAAAACAAGTGAAATTAAATATATCACAATCAAATGTGCAGGGTAAAAAATGTAAAACAACGGTTTTATGTTATATTTACCGCGTTTTTGATTATAAAGTGCAAGCACAGGCACGGAAATAAGTGAAAACCATTGTATTCCGCCGCCAAAACTGTGTGCTAATAGTGCGAGTACACCGGTACTGTAAAAAAGTTTTTGTCGCTTTTCTTTACCATAAAAAACTGCAACCGGTAAAAGCACACCGTAAATACCGTAATCTATCTGAAAACCATATTCTTCTAAAGACAACGGCAACACTATTGTTAATATTGAAACAATCAGGACAATAAAAAATAAAATAATTCCAGAGATTTTTTCTCTTTTAATTCTGAAATTTTCCAGACTGAAAATAAGAGCAATTGACAAAGAAAAGGTAATTAAAACATTCTGATAAAACGAATGCTCTGCCACTGTATAAACAATCTGACAGCCTGTACCTAAAATAAATATAGTAAGAAAATACTTGATTTTATTTTTGGTATAAAAGCATCCTTCTGCAATCATATAAGCAAAAATCGGGAAAGCAAGTCTGCCTATTATCTGTAAAACAGTGTATTGTGGCAGAAGTTCTTTGCCAACGTGGTCAAAAAGCATTGACACCATTGCAATTATTTTAAGTTGATTGTTTGTAAGGCCAAATTTTTTAACCATTTAATTTTTTACCATCTGAAAAAGCATTACCTACTTTTTCGCCTAATTTAATATATGTGTTATGGATAGGGTCAAATGTAATTGCCTGTACTTTCTGAGGGTCAATTTTTCCGTCATCACCTAAAACACTTTCATCAGCAGAAACATTTACAATTTCGCCAATACAAATACCATCCTCATTGAACTTTAATAAATTACATTCAACTGACATAGGTAACTCATTTATAATCGGTGCATTTACAAACTCAGATTTTGTTACAGTAAACCCTGCTTTTTGCATTTTGTCAGGCTCTTTATTGCCAGACGCAATACCAACATAGTCAGCTTCCACAACATGACTTGCATCTGCAATATTAACTGTAAAAGCCTTTGTTTCTAAAATGTTTTTTGTTGTTTTGTGACCTTCAGAAATACAAACCATAACCTGATTTGTGTCATAAATACCGCCCCAGGCTGCATTCATACAATTTGGCTTTCCGTCTTTATCGTAAGCCGCTACAATAAAAACGGGCATTGGGTAAACTGAAGTATCTTTTCCGAAATTTTTTCTCATACTAAAAACTCCTTTCAGAAATTAAAAATTGTAGAACTGCGTTAGCAATTGCAGACCCTTAACTCAGCACTCAGCATTCAGCACTCAGCATGGTCCGGGTTATAGTCACCACCATGAATTATGTAATCAAAAATCTTGTCTGCCATTTCAAGTACCCCGGTTTTTTAAAATAATGTTGAAATGATTATACACCAAAGCCAAATGTATATCAATATAAAATACTTTTAAAATTCGTTAGTACGTGTTATTATAATGATTATAGTCGAATTTTCAAAGAAAATTCGATACCAAATATATGATTTGGTATCGAAACAGTGTAATTTTATACTGTTTCGACTAACTATAATCGTTATAAAAAAGGAGATGGTGCTATGAGATATGAGGTTGACCACGATTTTCACATTCACTCGACAATTTCACCCTGCTGTCACGACGAAAATCAGACACCAGAAACAATCCTGAATTATGCAAAAGATAATAATTTTAAATCAATTTGTCTTACAAATCATTTGTGGGATGAAAGTGTAAAAAGTGTTGGTGAATGGCACCCCGAACAGCGATTCAGCTTTATAACAAAAGTTTTGCCTTTACCACAAGATGAAAAAGTAAAATTTCTCTTTGGTGCAGAAGCAGAAATGGATTATAATTTCACTTTAGGTGTAAGTGACGAGCATATTGATTGCTTTGACTTTATTACTGTTTCTACAACACACTTACACCTTGAGGGGTACACAGTAAAGAAACGACCACAAATACCAGAAGAAGCCGCCGAGCTTTGGTTGAAACGATTTGAAGAACTTTTAAAAAAAGATTTGCCGTGGCACAAAATGGGAGTTTCACACTTAACGGGAACTCACATTTTTAAAGCTGATCACGCAAAGGCAGTTTCACTTTTAAAAACCAATGATTTATATAATATTTTTTCTGAATGTGCAAGAAAGAAAGTCGGAATAGAACTTAATATGAAAAGTATTTTTAATTCGGAGGAAGAAAAAGAAATTCTTTTAAAGCCATTTTTTATTGCAAAGGAATGTGGTTGTAAGTTTTATTTTGGTAGTGATGCACATAAAACAGAAGCATTAAAAACTGCAAAACAAAATTTTCTTAATATTGTTGATTTATTGGATTTAAAAGAAAGTGACAAGTTTATATTATAAAAACAAAACCGTTACATTGATTTCCAATGTAGCGGTTTTTTTATTGCTCTTTCTCATATCCAATTATATCTGAAATTTCGCATTCCAAGGCTGAGCAGACACGGTCTAAAACATAACTATCATAGCGCACAACTTTGTTTTTATAATAATTATCAATAATCTGATATTGTATTCCCGTCATTTGTGCTAATTGGTATCTTGTTATTTTCTTTTTTTCTAATGTTTTATCAAGGGTTAATCTAACCATCTTTTATCACCAATTATATTTTATTAAAGATATACTCCATTGACAATTTATACAATT
>JAFSBS010000395.1 GCA_017437165.1 Clostridia bacterium | reverse complement strand
TTTGTTTTCTTTTGAAAATAAAGAAACAGAAAAAGGGTTCAATGTACCAGATGTTTCAATGTATGGAATGTTGAAAATTTCAGCAGAAAGTCACCTTGAAGCAGATGCCATTGATTATTTTGGTAATAAAATTTCATATAAAACTCTTTTGGAAAGAGTTATTGAAGCATCATATTCTTACAATAAAATCGGTGTAAAAAAGGGTGATATTGTCACAATTATTATGCCAAATACACCTGAAGCACTTGTGTCAATCTATGCGCTGAACAGAATTGGTGCGGTGTGTAATATTGTTCATCCACTTTCTGCAAAAGAAGAAATTAAAAGTTATGTGAATTCTGTGAAAAGTAAAGTAGTTCTTGCAATTGATTTGTGTTGTGGTAAAATTACAGACATAATAAAAGAAACAGAAATAGAGAAAGTTATAGTAGCTTCTGCAGGAAATTCTATGAAATTTCCATTAAAATTAGGATATGCCTTGACAAACAAAAGTAAAAACTGTTATTCTAAAAAGGATGTTCGTTTCATAAAATGGAGTGACTTTATAAAATCAGGCGAAAAGATAAATGAATATATACCAACTAACGAAGAAAATGACCAAATGGCAGTTATTCTTCACAGTGGCGGAACAACAGGCGTACCAAAAGAAATAATGCTTTCAAACAAAAATTTTAATTCATTTGGTATGCAGTCGGTTCTCACTTTGAGAGATGTTTCAGTTGGTGACAGAATCTTAGCAATTCTTCCTATTTTTCATGGTTTTGGTCTTGGTGTGTGTGTTCATGTATGTTTTTGTTTTGGTGCTTGTTCTGTTTTAATTCCAAAATTCAAAGCAGATGAATTCGGTGATATATTAAAAAAACAAAAACCAACTATGATTTTTGGAGTACCTACACTTTATGAAGGTCTTTTAAAAACAAAGGGCATAGAAAATGAAGATTTATCATTTTTGAAGTATGCAATAAGTGGTGGCGATTCTTTACCAAAACCATTGGAAAACAAGGTAAATGACTTCTTCAAAAAACATAATGCGAATATCCGTATTTCAGAGGGTTATGGTATGACCGAAGGTCTTGCGGCAATTTCACTTTCTGTAAATGATGATTATAAATCAGGTACAATAGGTAAACCGCTTATCGGTAACGAAGTGTGCGTTGTTGACCCGGATACTAATGAGATTTTAGAAAATGGTAAAGATGGTGAACTTTGTATTTGTGGCCCGACAGTAATGCAAGGTTACAGAAATAATGAAGAAGAAAATGACACAACATTAGTTACTCATAAAGATGGTAAAAAATGGCTTCACACAGGTGATTTGTGTTCTATTGATGACGATGGTTTTATTCACTATAAATTGAGAATTAAACGACTTATAATTTCTTCGGGTTACAATGTTTATCCGTCACAGATTGAAAAAGTTGTAGAAGAAATTCCCGAAGTAATGAAATGTACTGTTGTTTCAATGTTCCATAAGTACAGGAAAGAAGTTGCCAAGGCATATATTATTCTGAAAAATGATTATCTTCCTGCCGAAAAAGAAAAGGTTATGAAAAAAATTAAGGAATACTGCGAGAAGAATTTAGCGCATTACAGTATTCCTTATAAATACGAATTTATAAAAGAATTCCCTAAAACACCTTACGGCAAAGTTGATTTCAGAAAATTACAGAAAAAAGCTAACGAGGAGAAAGCAGAATGACAAATTATGCAAAAAGTAACACAGGTTTCAAAATTTTATCTACAATATTAAAACCGGTTTTTAAATTCTGGTACGGGCCAAAAATAATCGGTAAAGAAAATATTCCTGAAAACGGTGCTATTGTAGTTGCTTGTAACCACAAACACTTAATGGACCAATGTATGGTTATTGTTTCTACAAAAAGACCAATTCACTATATGGCAAAAAGTGAATATTTTGAAAATAAAAAGGTTGCCTGGTTCTTTAAAGCGGCTGGTTGTATTCCTGTGAACAGAAATGGTCACGACTCGGAGGCAAAAGATGCAGCAACGGAGGTTTTACAGTCAGGCGGTGCTTTAGGTATTTTCCCTGAAGGCACAAGAAATAAAACAGAAGATTTACTTATGCCTTTTAAATTCGGTGCAGTGTCACTTGCTAAAAAGAATAACGCGTTAGTTATCCCTGTTGGTGTTTCTGGTGACTATAAATTCAGACCAAAAAATCTTGTTGCACGAATTGGAGAACCAATTGATGTAAGCGAAATGGATTTAGAAGAAGCAAACGAAAAACTTCACAAAACAGTTGAAACTCTCATTTTAGAAAATCTCAAAGAAGGCAACGGAAGTGAGCAGGACTTTGAGAGAGCGAAACACTCAGAGTTATTGAATTGAAAATGGAGAATTGAGAGTTGAGAAATTCGGAACGCTTCGCGTTGTTTATAATTGTTAGTGAATAACAAAAAATTTATCCTATCATTTATAGTTTGATTTTAGTATTAAAAACTACAAGTGATAGGATAAATTTTATTTCTGTTGTATTTAATTATAATTGCGTCGCAGACCCTAAATTTTCAATTTTCAACTTTCAATTTTCAATTATATTGTGGAAATCTATTAAGTTTTATGCTATACTAAACTGAATAATAATTAAAAAAAGGTGATTGAGATGTCATTAAAAATAACAAATCCTTATGCAAGTGGTACTTTTAACAGCAAACTTTTCAGAATTCCTGCTATTCTTACATTGAAAAACGGCAGAATTTTAGCATGTGCCGATGTAAGATACGGTAACGGCACAGATGACCCTGCAAATATTGATGTGGGTGCAAGATATTCTGATGACAATGGCGTTACCTGGTCAGAGGGAAAATTTGTAAATGAATTTTGTGATATGGAATATGAAGACCATAACAAAGCAATAGCAACCTCAGCTTCATTTATTGACTCTGCAATAGCACAGGGTGAAGATGGCACGGTTTATCACATGTGTGACGCGTGTCCAGCATATATGGGGCTCTGGAGTGCAGGTACTTATGGTAAAGAAAATGGTTTTATTGATGGCAAATTAGCGGTATGCGACAAAACAAGTGCCGACAAAGCAGAAAGCACAAAGTTAAACAAAGAAAAATATCCATATTTCGTTGATGACTTTTCTGCTGACGGTTTTGCACCTGTAAGAAAATTTTCAGATAATGAAATTTATGACAATTATTTTGTTGACAGAGATTATAAAATTTATAAAAAATCAGAGGAAGAATACACCCCTGTTTTAATAAAACAAATGAATAAAGACGGCTCTTTGAGTGATAAAGATATTGTGGCAAATCTTTTCTACGCATATTCACCTATAAAAATTTACCCTACATATTATTTATGGGTAAAGAAAAGTTCTGACAACGGCGAAACCTGGGGCGACGGTAGAATTATCAATTTAGAAATTAAATCAAAAGGTTTTACAGGATTTGCACCGGGCAGAGGTATTTCTATTGATTACAACGGCAAAAACAGAATTATTTTTGCAGTTTATGATAATAATGATGGTAGAGAATACACAAGCGTAATTTACACAGATGATGGTGAAAACTGGCACCGTTCACAAAAAGCACGCGGTGTAGGGGAAGCGGGTAAAGGTTCTGAAACCCAATTTGTTCTTTTAAATAATGGTGTTTTAAGAATGTATTCAAGAAACACCGCAGGATTTATAGGTTACAGTGACAGCACTGATGGTGGCGAAAACTGGAGCGATTATAAATTAGATAAAGATTTGTCATATTGTGCTAACTGCCAGTTTTCTGTTATAAATTACAGTAAAGAAATTGATGGTAAAAAAGTTATAATTATAAGTTACCCATCAGAAAAAATCAGAAAACTTGGTGTAATAAAAGTTGGTTTTGTAAATAATGATAATACAGTAGAATGGCGTTACAGAAAAAATGTAACAGATTCAGTAAGACCATATACTTTTGTTTACTCTTGTCTTACAGAACTTAATGATGGTACAATTGTTGATTTATATGAAAGTTATAAAGCAGAAATTTCCTGCGTAAGATATTCATTAGACGATTTAAAGGTTAATGATAATGGAATTTCAGGTTTTGTTAAATTTAAATCATTCATACATAACAAATTGAAAAGATAGAAGTGATTTATTTTGAAGATATATCAGAAAATAGATGAATTAGTAGGTCACACACCGCTTTTAAGACTTAATAATATTGAAAAAGAGTTTGAGTTAAATGCAACTCTTTTAGCAAAATTAGAAAGTTTTAACCCTACGGGTAGTGCAAAAGACAGACCTGCAAAAGCAATAATTGAAAAAGCCGAAAAAGACGGAATTTTAAAACAAGGTTCAGTTATAATTGAGCCTACAAGTGGTAACACAGGTATAGGTCTTGCAGCAATTGGTGTCAGCAAGGGCTACAGAGTTATAATTGTTATGCCTGAAACTATGAGCATCGAGCGTCAGAAACTTATGACCTGCTTTGGTGCAGAGTTAATTCTCACAGATGGCAGTAAAGGTATGAACGGTGCAATAGAAAAGGCAGAAGAATTAAAAAAAGAAATCCCGGAGGCAATTATTGCGGGTCAGTTTACTAACGAAGCAAACCCGATTTCTCACTACGAAACAACAGGCCCTGAAATATGGGAAGATACTGATGGTAATGTGGATATTTTTATTGCAGGAATAGGCACAGGCGGAACAATTTCAGGTACAGGTAAATTTTTAAAAGAAAAAAATGAGAATATTAAAGTAATTGGTGTTGAGCCGGAGAAATCACCGCTTTTAACAAAAGGCGAGAGTGGTAGTCATGGTATTCAGGGAATCGGTGCAAACTTTATTCCCGATACATTAGACAGAAATATTTATGATGAAATTATAGATGTAAAAGACGAAGATGCTTTAGAGTACGGCAGACTTATTGCTAAAAAAGAGGGTGTTTTAGTCGGAATTTCATCAGGTGCAACACTTTCTGCAGCAATAGAGGTTGCAAAGCGACCTGAAAACAAGGGCAAAACAATAGTTGCTCTTTTAACAGATACGGGTGAAAGGTATCTTTCAACAGCTATGTTTTCTTGAAAGGAGAATTTTTATGGATAAATTTCTCGATAATATGGAGCTTATAACAAGCACCATAAAAGAATTGGAAGTAGTAAATAAAAAATCAAAGATAAAAACTACAGATGGCGAAGCAATGATTTTGAACAGAAAAGAAGTTGTAAAAGTAATTAAGGATTTACAGTCATTTTTATTTCCTGATTACTACACTCACAGTGAGGGCAGTGAAAATGTACTTTCACAGACCGAACTTCTTTTAAATATTTATAACCGTCTTGCAAAAGTAATTAAGGGTGCTTGTGAATTCAATGGTACCAATTTAGTATGCTCACCTGAAATTATCTGCGAAAAATTCATAAAGAAATTGCCCTGTGTAAAAACAATGCTTTTAAAGGATATTGAAGCACTTTACGAGGGCGACCCTGCTGCAAAATGCAGAGAGGAAGTACTTATTTGTTATCCGGGTTTTTATGCTGTTTCTATTTTCAGATTAGCACACGAGTTATATAATTTGAGAGTACCACTCATACCAAGAATTATGACAGAATTTGCTCACGAAAAAACAGGTATTGATATTCACGCAGGTGCTACGATAGGTGAATATTTCTTTATTGACCACGGTACAGGTATTGTAATTGGTGAAACTACTACTATTGGTAATCATGTTAAAATTTATCAGGGTGTTACTTTAGGTGCAAAAAGTTTCAAAGTTGATAGTGACGGCAATCCTATTAAGGACATAAAACGTCACCCTGATATTGGTGATAATGTTGTTATTTACGCAAACGCTACAATTTTAGGTGGCGATACAAAAATCGGTAATAACTGCGTTATCGGCGGTAATGTGTGGCTTACTTCTTCTGTTGAAGATAATCAGACGGTATATTATCAGGGAAAGTAAATATATAAAACTCCCCACAAACAGATTTTTCATCTGCTTGTGGGGATTCTTTTTACTTTTGAACTTTAAAATTTGAGTTCTAATAATGAATGTGTATTGCGTTTGCTCTGTGTGTAAAGATTGTTTGTCTGTAAATAAAGATTGTTGAAATCAACATCTCCATCTACAAGATAATAAATTGTTACAGTTTGTGTACCATTTGCGTCAACAGAAACAAAATAAAATCTTGAGTCGGTGTCATTTTCTGAACATAGAGCAAAGGCTTCATGTGTAATATGTGTATTGCCGGCTACTAAACTGTATGTTGAACAGAACAAAGAACCTGCAGTATTATTTATGTTTGTTGCTTCAATAGTTACAGCTACGAGTTTTCTGTCAACAAATTTCACATCTTTTATAGTGTCAATTGAGTTTATTCCGTCACCATAAATTATTTCTTCACGGTTATAGCCTTTTAATGTACCGTCTTTATTTACTATACTGTTGAATTTTTCGGCACTGTGCAAATCACTTTTATCTATTCCGTTTACATTATCAAGAACCTCTGCTTTTACAACTTTTATGTTGTAATAGGCATTAGTTTCAAAGTCCCACCCGTTTTCACAAGATTCACCGAATTTAACAATTTTTTCTGTTTGCGGTGTGTCGTCAACAAAATATTCTGAATGTGGTACGCTTTCGTAGTCGTAAGTGAGTGCATCATCTTCTGTTGCTTCAACAACTTTCAAATCACTTAAAATTTTATTAAGCTCATCTTTTGGAATATGGTTGTTGAAATAACATTCAACTACAACACCTTTTTCTTCAAAATAGATAAGTGCAAGGCTCATTTTATTTTCGTTAAGAGTGAGAATTTCTGCTTCGTTTTCACCAAAACTTGTTTTTTCTGTGCTTATAACATTTTTATATTCGTTTTTTCGTTCAGAACCCATTCTGAATATATTAAATGAAAGGCCTGCTTCACCATTGTAGTTATATTTGTATGGTGGTTCGAGTTCAGTAAATCCGTCACCTAAATAACCCAATTCTACTTTTGCATATTCGGGAGCTTCGTTGTATTCAAGTTCTGAATTATTTACAGTTGCAGAATATCTGCCGGTTTTTTCCAGCCAGTTGCTTATTTCTGTGTATGCAAAGGCAGAAATGCTTAAAAGAATACCCGAAACTGCTACAACAGCTACTACTTTTAATACACGGCTTTTATTAGTTTGTTTTGTGCTATTACTCATAACTTCAATCTCCTGGAAAGCATCCAGAACGGCATTGTGAAAACCGTCAGGGATGTTATTTTTATTATTTATCATTGTTTTCACTCCTATCCTTTTCAGCCGACTCTTGTTGTTTTAATTTTTCACATTCAGTTTTGAGCATACCGGTAAAGCTCTCAATGAACGAATCAGCGCTCAATTCATCCATTTTTCTGAATGTTTCAAGAATGGTGTTTTTTATGGCAATCTGACAAAGATACGGGGAGTGTAAAATATCGTTTGTCGTTTCGTAAAATAATTCTTCGTTTTCTAAAACAAGTGCCACAAAATGCTCACGTGTCATTTTTTGCTTTTTAGTGCCGATTATATCAAGTGGACTACAGTTAAGAGCTTCTGCTAAATCACCTAACATATCAAGAGTAGGTTGATTTCTTCCTGTTTCCCAATAAGATACAGTCTGCCTTGTTACAAAAAGTTTTTCTGCAAGAGCGTCTTGCGTTAATTTGTTTTCTTTACGAAGTCTTTTTATGTTTTTACTTATGTTTGCCATTACGTCACTCCCATTCTTTAGTTTGAGTATAACATTAGTTTTTGTAAGAGTAAAGCAAGTATCTGTTGCAAAAAAAAGTTCCCACAAACTTAACAGTTTGTGGGAATGAATTTTTGAAATCAGCCAATCTTTTTAGCGTCTTTAACTTTGATTTTACCAATGAAAGGAACTTTTAAGAAACCATTACATACATCGTCTGTGAATGTGAGTGAAAGTTCACAAGCTTTACCACCGGGGATGATATCAACTGTTGCTTCACCTGTTAATGTGTCGCCATCTTCCTGAATGTTCTGAACTTTGATGTCAGAAACACCTAAATCTTCACCGGGAAGTTCGAGGTCGATTTTATAGTTTCCATTTTCATCCGCGATTGTGAATATTGCAGAACCCTTAAAAATTATATTATTGATTTCTGCTTGCCATTTACCAAGACCTATCATTATAAAGTCCTCCTCATTTTTATCTTAATCCAGCCGCAGTACGAAGAATTTTTCTTGCATCTGCAGTAGTAATTACATTGTTGTCAGCACCTGTTGTAACAACATCACAGGCACTTTTCTGCGCAGCGGTGAGTTCAATAAAACCTGCTGAAGCGATAAGTGCTATTCTTGCATCAGTAAGGGTGATTCTGCCATCGCCGTCTGCATCGCATTTTAATGAAAAATCATTTGAAGTAAGAATAATAAATGTTCCCAAAGTATCAGTCTCGCAACTTACAGAGTCCTGCGTAAGTGAAAATAAAATTGGTTCTGTGTCACCTACTCTGTGTGAGTAAAGTTTTGTAGCAGATGGAATAAGGTCGTCTGCTATATTGTCAAAGTCTATTTTAAAATCGCTCTGCGGAACAGAAATGCTGCCATTCGGAGCGGAAACATAAATATCAAAAACATAAGCGCTTGTATATTTTATATTGCTGAAATCATCAGGAACTGAACTTAAAAGTCTTTTTTCAACTTTTAATGAAGAACCGGCAGGAAGTGAGTTGTTTACATCTGTAACAGTAATACCTGCTGAAACATCTGTAAAACGAGTGCCTTCATTTATATAATCAAGACCAAGTGATTTAATAAATCTTGCAGGGTAAGAACCTTTTACACAGTAAATACCATCCACAAAATAATATTCTTTAGAACTGTCATTTGAGTTTATTTTACCTAAAAATGCATCACTACCAATTGAAGTAATAGATTTAGGTAAGTGGATTTCAGTAAGGTCATCACAATGAGAAAAAGCAAAAGGTTTTATTGTTTCGAGGTTTTCACTTAAACGGATATTTTTTAAATTCCAGCAGAATGAAAATGCTCTTTCGCCAATTGTTTTAACTGTGTTGTACATATTGACGCTTTCTAACTGATAGCAACGGTAGAAAGCGAAGTTGTAAATTTCTGTTACACCGTCAGGAATCATAAAACTACCGCTTCTGCCGGCAGGGAATGCTCTTAAAACGGTTTTATCTTCAGAGTAAACAACACCATCTATCGAACAGAATTTTGTGTTTGCTTCAGCAACATCAACTTGTGTGAGCGAGTCGCACTCGTTAAAAGCATTACTTCCGAGCAAAGAAAGTGAAGCGGGAAGTTTTAAGTAAGTTAAATCTGAACCTGTAAATGAATTGGCAATAATAGCAAAAACAGGTTTACCGTCAATGGTTTCAGGAATTATAAGTTTTGTTTTTGTTCCGATATATTTAGTTATATAAATTCTTTCGTTCTGCACTCTGTATTCAAAATCAGCCTTTGTGCCGACTTCGGGGACAGAACTGTTATAAGTAGTTTGTGTCACTGCTTCTGCCTTTGGTGAAGTCGGGATTATTATATTAACAAATACAAGTGCAAAAATCAGAATAAAAGAAAAAATGCGTAATCTTTTCATGATTTACCCTTTCATTCAATATTATTATAAGTAAAGCATACAAGTTAATTATACTTTAAAAAGTAATGAATTTCAATAGTAATGTTTGTATAATTTTAAAATTTACAATTTATAAATACTCTGACAAAAAGCAAAGCCACGAAACAAAAGCTTCGTGGCTATACTTCATGCTTATTGCTTTTTAAATTAACAGTAAGAATTAAACAGCACGTGTAACCTTACCGGAGCGCAAGCAGCGTGTGCAAGCATATACTCTGCGTGGAGAACCGTTAACAACTGCTTTAACTCTTTTAACATTTGGTTTCCAAGTTCTGTTTGAACGTCTGTGTGAGTGAGAAACCTTAATACCGAAAGCAACGTCTTTACCACAAAATTCGCATTTTGCCATTGAGCTGCACCTCCTTCTAAAAATTTTAGGTAATTTAGCTCTACTGACAGAGCAACGCAAGTATACTACCATCTTTGTTCACTGAGTGCAAGAGTTGTTTTACCTGAACTTTCAGGACCATAAATCTCAATAATTCTACCTCTTGGAAGACCACCAATACCTGTTGCAACGTCAAGAGAAATTGAACCTGTTGAAATTGCTTCAACTGTCATAGAAGCATTTTCGCCGAGGCGCATAATTGCACCCTTACCAAAACTTTTTTCAATCTGACCTAACGCCATTTCTAAAGCTTTACTTTTGTTATCCATTTTTTCTGCCATCTGAGTTTCTCCTTAATATGTAAATGTATATTTTTCGTTATTTGTTCGCACAAATGTTCGTCAATGAAGTCATTATATACGATAATTCTGAAAAAATCAAGCAATTTTGGAAAAATATTTAAGTTTTTTTCACACTTTCTTGTGCTAAAATGCAAAATTTATCAAAAATACTAAAAAAACTCTTGCAATCAGTGAACAAAGATGGTATTATACTTGCGTTGCTCTGTCAGTAGAGCTAAATTACCTAAAATTTTTAGAAGGAGGTGCAGCTCAATGGCAAAATGCGA
>JAFSBS010000394.1 GCA_017437165.1 Clostridia bacterium | reverse complement strand
TAAACTTGCCTTGCTCGTCTGTCATTAACACAAAACAATGCAAATGGGTTGTAGTTTCATCTCTATTTAAATCTGCTCGTATCATTTTACCTTTTCCAAAGGTATCACGAACCCAAGCAAAATTTGCCTTAACCCATTCTACCAAATTGATTTTATCTTCCATTTCAGGCGAGAAAGTTAAAACCAACTCGCAAAGCACATTCGCATCCTTGCGAACCTTTCGCCCCGTGGTCTGCTCCTGTTCCTTGATTGCCTTTCTTATGGTTTGCATCATAGTCTGCTCTGTTCTTTGCCAAGTGTGGTTTTCGTTTTCTCGTTCAGGGTGTTTCCTGTTTCGTAATCGCTCCCTGTGTTTTTGGTGTCGCTCTATGTTCGCAACCGAACCCACCTTGTATTTTGCAAATCGCATTATTGCATAATTGCTCATTCAAAATACCTCCTTTGCTCTTGATATGCGAGAGCAAAGGAACGGCAACACACACGAAAGGAAAGGTGTTGCCGTTAACCTTACTGCAAAGCACTTGGGAAACGGTGCTTTTTCGTGCGGTCATATCTCTGCCCTACAAAATCAGTATGGGACAACCGATTTTATTTCGCAGAAATATGACTTACTACGACTTGCATGCAAGTCAGTAAGGTCTGCCGACGTCTGTTCACAATGAAAATCAATCATATTTATTGTAAAGAAAACGGAAAGGAGCGACCTCAATATGAACGAAACATTATACGATTTAGAACAAAAGCGAAATGCCGTTGAACTCGATATACAGGCATTATATGAAACCTTAAAAGAAGAAATAAAAAATGCTCACGACAATTAAGCGTGAGCATTTTTATTATAGTCCAAGTAATTCTTTTTTCTTTGCATCAAATTCTTCTTGTGTGATAATTCCTTGGTCAAGAAGATTTTTAAATTTCACGATTTCATCAGCAGAAGAAACAGATTGAGGTGCATAAACTGGTTGATTTAGTGCACTCTGGTTTATGTCGCTGATGGTTTCAAGTGCAGTGATACATTTTTGAGCACTATCTTGTGCTGCTTTATATATAAAACCATTTGTTTTGGTTTCTGTAAGTATAAAGTTAATGTAAACAACATCAGTATGTGCATTCTTTAACGAGATACGAAGTTTCATTGAATTGCAAATACCTTTGGATTTCTTTCCGCCTGTAACTCCACCAACGATAGCACCTACACCACCAAAAAGCAAACCGCCAGCAACGGCACGTCCCAAACCGCCTTTTGTTATACTTTGACCATCTTCTAATAATTCAAAACTTAATAAGTTTTCATAAGAAAAAATATCTTTGCCTATCTTGAAAGATTTATTATTTTCATCAACTTGTATATAAGTACCTACTGATTTGGTTGATGAGAAATTTTCAACAATTTTCTTTCGGGTGCTAATCAGTTCGTTGATGGATTGCTGATTATATGTCATATTGTTACTTAACATTGAAATTCCTGCACTGCTCAAACAGTTGGTACAAATAGCACCATCAGAAATTTTCACCTTTCCAGATAATAATCCTAATTCTTTGCCACAAACGGCACATGGTATTTTTGCCATAGTTTTACCCCTCTCAATAAATAAAAAAGTGTGTGCAACACGAAGTCGCACACACCGAAAAATGCTCGACTTCGATTTGCTACCACACAAAACTCCACACTCCACACAGAAATGCGAAATAAG
Source organism: Clostridia bacterium (assembly GCA_017437165.1). Taxonomy (GTDB): domain Bacteria; phylum Bacillota; class Clostridia; order Oscillospirales; family Acutalibacteraceae; genus DTU089. The sequence continues at coordinate 271 of JAFSBS010000394.1, read as the reverse complement.
AAGTCAGCACTTTTACCGAAGTAAAATGCCCACTTCCGTGTGGAAAAATACATTTTAGAGTTTTATGTGGTGAACACATTATATCACAAGCAATTTATAATGTAACGTGTTAGAAAAAATAAGAGTAACAGATTTTTAGTCTGTTACTCTTAAACATCCTTATGGAAAGCACTCATATCACTCCGCTTTTATTTTTATACGGCATACAAGATATGCAGATTTCGCACGGTCTGGGCGGCGATGGAATTGTTGACTGCGTAGGCCGGCTGCT
>JAFSBS010000393.1 GCA_017437165.1 Clostridia bacterium | reverse complement strand
GGAGTATTTAGAATTTCTTTACACAAAAGTTATCGAGGTAATTAAAGAAGCGGTTGCAGATAAAAAAGAAGGTAAACTTTATAAAGCGTATATGGGTAATTCTTCAGAAAATTCAGTAAGAGAAGATGCACCTTTAAAAGAACGTGGAATAAAAGGTTATGTGTGGGACAGACGTGAACCCAAGGATTGCTCTTGTCAACTTTTAAGGTTGCGTTTTGTACCTGATGACAAAAAAGCAAAAGAAACTGTGCTTGTAAATTTTGGCGCTCATCCATATATAAATTCAATGAGTGAAGGTGGTAAAGGCACGGGTGAAAATATTTCAGGTGACTTTGTTTATTCACTTTGTGAATATTTAGAAAGTGCAGGTAAAAATGCAATATTTTTCAATGGTCCGATTGCTGCTGTTTATCCTACAAGACTCTATGCAGACGTTTATACATTTGAAAATCAGGCAAAAGCAGTTGGAAATGAATTAGGCAGAATTACCCTTGCAATGACAAAGTCAAATGAAGAAATTTACAGTGATGAACTTTTAAGTCCTGAAACTTATGAAGCAAATTCTATTATATTTAACGACAGAGATAGTTTCTATAAGAAATGGGTTGAAGCAAAAGGCGATGAAGTAATTGAAGAGATTGAATTAGAACCTTCAATCAGCCTTAAAACCAAAGAAGTTTCACTTAAAGTGGGTAACCCTATATTTGAACTTATTTCAAAGTGCAGAGTTGGTAACTACACCGTTTCAAAATCAGACAATAAACAATATGAATCTGTTACAGAAATAGGTGTTTTAGAGTTGGGTAATGCTCTTAAAATTGCATTTATTCCCGGTGAAATTGAACCTGATATTTTAAGTGGTTCAAGCACTCTGAAAAAAGAGTATTCTTTTTCGGGTGAGGATTTTTCCGAAGGCTCATTAAAAGAGGCTTTAGATTATGAAGATTTGACAGTTTTCGGTCTTACTAACGATGCTTGTGGTTACATTATACCTGATAACGATTTTTCAATGATGTTTTTAGGCTCAAACAAATTTATGCAAAAATTGTTTGGTAATCACTACCTTGAAATTTTCTCATTCGGTAAAGAAACTGCCTCAACAATTGTAAGAGCGTTTAAAGATTTGAAATGATATAAAAAGGTGTAAAGTGAAAAACTTTTACATTTTTATAAAATACTATTGACAAAGGGGTATTTGTCTGCTATAATGCGTGTCTGTAAAGTTGAATATCTTTACAATGCTTGTGGAAGGAAGTGTAATTGGTGGCTAAAAATCTCGAAGTAGTTTTACTTACAGACTACTATGGTGAAATGTTAACTGAAAACCAGAGAAAATTCATTGATTATTACTATAATGATGACCTTTCACTTTCAGAAATTGCAGAAAACGAAGGTATTACACGTCAGGGTGTGCGTGATGCTATAAAAAGAGCAGAAACTCAACTTTTTGATATGGAAAAAAAGTTAGGTATAGCAGCACGTGCAAAACGTACAAAAGATAATTTACTCGCTATAGAACAATGTGCTGACCAAATTAGCGAATTCAATATGAATTCTGCATTATCAAAAGAAATAAACGAAGCAATTATAAAAATTAAATCTGTTATTTCTTCTTTTGAATAATTTTAACTTATATGGATTTTAAAGGAGTGAACACTCGATGGCTTTTGAAGGTCTTTCAGATAAATTAGAGTCTGCATTTAAAAAACTTAAAAGTAAAGGCAGTCTTACCGAAAGTGATGTTCGTGAAGCAATGCGAGAAGTTCGACTAGCTCTTTTAGAAGCAGACGTTAACTACAAGGTTGCGAAAGATTTTACAAATACTGTTACCGAACGTGCGATTGGTGCAAAGGTTATGGAAAGTCTTACACCTGCACAGATGGTTATTAAAATAGTAAATGAAGAGTTAACTGCTCTTATGGGTGGTACTCAATCAAGAATTGCTTCTGTACCACACCCACCGACAGTTGTTATGATGTGTGGTTTGCAGGGTTCAGGTAAAACAACTCACAGTGCTAAAATTGCATTAAGACTTAAAGAACAAGGTCACAGACCGTTGCTTGTTGCTTGTGACATTTATCGTCCGGCTGCTATTAAGCAGTTACAGGTTGTTGGTGAGCAAATAGGTGTACCTGTTTTTGAAATGGGTACTGAAAATCCTGTTAATATTGCTACTGAAGCAATCAAACTTGCAAAAGATCAGGGTTACGATTATGTATTCCTTGATACTGCCGGTCGTCTTCATATTGATGAAGAGCTTATGCAAGAATTAAAGAACGTAAAATCGGCGGTTAAGCCACACGAAATATTACTTGTTATCGACTCAATGCTCGGTCAGGACGCAGTTACAGTTGCTTCTTCATTTAACGAAGCACTCGGTATTGATGGTCTTGTTTTAACAAAGCTTGATGGTGACACAAGAGGCGGTGCGGCTCTTTCAGCAAGAGCAGTTACCGGTAAGCCTATTAAATTTATAGGTGTTGGTGAAAAGCTTCAGGACCTTGATGTTTTCCATCCTGAAAGAATGGCAAGTCGTATTTTAGGTATGGGTGATATGCTTTCGCTCATTGAAAAAGCTGAACAGACTTTAAATGATAAGAAAGCAGAACAATTAGAAAAGAAATTGCGTGAGAATAAACTCGATTTAAATGATATGCTTATGCAATTTGAAGATATGAAAAAAATGGGTCCGATGAAAGAAATTCTTTCGATGATTCCCGGACTTGGTAAAAAACTTAAAGATACTGATGTTGATGACAAACAGATTGATTACACAATGGCGATTATCCGTTCAATGACAATGAAAGAACGTGAAAATCCTGACATAATCAATCCTTCAAGAAAAAGAAGAATTGCTGCAGGTTGCGGCTTAAAGGTTGAAGATGTCAACCGACTTCTTAATCAATATCGTCAGATTCAGAAGGTTTATAAACAACTCAATGGAGCAGGCTCCAAAAAAATGATGAAGCGTATGCAAAGAATGGGCGGAATGCCTGGTATGGGTGGTTTTCCTAATATGCCAAACTTCCCTATGTAATAGTTTATAATTGAGCGAAAGCCTTTTTATAATAACAAATAATTTATAATTTTTAATTCGGAGGTAATTAAAATGTCAGTAAAAATTCGTCTTCGCCGTATGGGCGCAAAAAAAGCACCTTTCTATCGTGTAGTAGTAGCAGATTCACGTTATCCACGTGACGGTAGATTCATTGAAGAAGTAGGTTACTACAATCCACTTACAGAGCCGGCAGAAATCAAACTTGATGCTGAAAAAATCACAAAATGGATTGCTAATGGTGCTCAACCAACTGATACAGTTCGTGCACTTCTCAAAAAACAAGACATCATTAAATAATTAAAAGGTGATATCAATGAAAGACTTGCTCGTAACAGTCGTAAAGGGTCTTGTAGAGACTCCCGACGCAGTCGAGGTCACAGTTGACGAACCCAACGAAGAGGGCATCGTTGTTTATCATCTTCACGTAGCGGCTGAAGATATGGGCCGTGTTATAGGCAAACAGGGCAGAATTGCAAAAGCTATTCGTACAGTTATGCGTGCTGCTGCTGTTCGCAGGGATGAGAAAATACAAGTTGACATCGACTAAACTTAAACTGTTTTTAGCGCAGAACAAAAAGCCCGAAACTTAAAAGTTTCAGGCTTTTTTAGTCATTTTTTTACCCGCTCGGGGTATCTATATACGTAGTCGGGGTGAAGAAAAGGACCTCTGCATCTAAAAACAATTTAAGTTCATTTTAATAGGTGTAAATTATGATAAAAAAATATCTTGAAATAGGTCAGATTGTTTCTACTCACGGAATTCGTGGTGAAGTAAGAATAAACCCGTGGTGTAATGGACCTGAATTTGTTAAAAAGTTTAAAACATTATATAAAGATTCAGACGGTAGAGAAAGTTTTAAAGTGGTTTCGTGCCGTCCGCATAAAAATGTTGCAATAGCGAAATTTGAAGGTGTTGACACAGTCGAAATGGCACAGAACTTAAAAAATACAGTTCTTTACATTAAAAGAGAGGATGCTAATTTGCCACAGGGCGAATGGTTCATAAGTGAACTTTTTGGTTGCAAAGTAATCGACTGTAACGATGAAAATATTTGTTATGGTGAAATTACAGATGTTGCTGAAACAGGTGCTAACGATGTGTGGTATGTAAAAACACCATCGGGCGAAGAAGTGCTTATTCCCGCAATACCTGATGTTGTAAAAAAATGTGATGTAGAAGCAGAAAAAGTATATATTCACGCATTAAGGGGGCTTTTCAGTGAGGATTGACATTTTAACGCTTTTTCCTGAAATGTGTGAAGCGGTAATGAGCGAAAGTATTATAGGCAGAGCAAGAAAAAAAGGTGCAGTCGAAATAAACTTTCATCAGATAAGAGATTTTGCAGTAAATAAACATAATCAGGTTGACGACACCCCTTACGGTGGTGGCGAGGGTATGCTTATGATGGCACAACCGATTTTTGATTGTTTTAATAAAGTATGTAACGAAACTGAAGAAAGACCACACTTTATTTATATGTCACCGGTTGGTAAAACACTCACACAGGAAAGAGTTAAGGAATTGTCAAAACTTCCCAATATTGCAATTCTCTGTGGAAGATACGAAGGCGTTGACCAGAGAGTAATCGACGAAATTGTTGATGAAGAAATTTCTGTTGGTGATTATGTTGTAACAGGTGGCGAGTTGCCTGCTATGATATTAGCGGATGCTGTTTCAAGGATGTTACCGGGTGTACTTTCTGACGAACAGGGATTTATTGGTGAAAGTCATTATTCATCTCTTTTAGAATACCCACAATACACAAAACCTGTTTTATGGCACGACAGAGAAGTGCCTGATGTTCTGTATTCGGGACATCATGGCAAAATAGAAGAGTGGAAACGTGAACAGTCACTCGAAAGAACATTTTTAAGAAGACCGGAGCTTTTAGAAAAAGCAGAACTTTCGGAAAAAGATAAAAAAATCTTAGCAAAAATCAAAGAAAAACATAGTATGAAATAACCAATGTAATGCATAATATATACTGTAAACCAAGGTTTTGACAGTGAATTGTCATTCAATAACTTGTTGAAGTTTGATATAATGGGTTGAAAATTGTAGTAAATTTGCACAAATCAAAAACTTGAAAAATGTCACAGTTTAGCATTACCTATGAACTTTCGAAAATTCGTTGACTTTAAGCGATTTAGTGATATAATAATCACAGTTAAGGAAACTTAGCAAAATTCCCCTGTACCTGACTTTTTACACAAAATGTTGTGTGACGAGTTCAAGAGTACAACCAAATATTCGAAATAGAAAATATGACAAAATTCAGATTTTAGGAGTAAATTGGTATGTTCGTTAAAGATGTTACAGTTCAAAATCAAGTAGGTCTTCACGCTCGCCCGGCAACATTTTTTATTCAGAAAGCAAATGAATTCAAATCATCAATTTGGCTTGAGAAAGAAGAAAGAAGAGTAAACGCAAAAAGTCTTCTCGGTGTTCTTTCACTCGGCATTATGG
>JAFSBS010000392.1 GCA_017437165.1 Clostridia bacterium | reverse complement strand
TTTAAATATTTTTAAATTTCTTAAAAAATTTTATTTTTTGACAAAATTAACCTTCAGCAATTACCATCCCAATTTCAACAGGGGTAACTTTACCATTAGTTAAATCGGCACAATTCTTAAACAAATCTTCTTTAGTTTCTTCTTTTATACGGAATTCAAGCACTACATTCTCACCAAAATCTGATTTTATTACTACACCGCCTGAATCGCGTATTAAAGAATCCATTTTATTATAAAAAGTGTAGTCAACCGTAACAGTAAAAATCTGCCACGGCATAAGGGTTATAACACCCGATGCATCAACTCCGAGTTTTGCTGAATGTGAGTAAGCACGGACAAGACCTCCGCCACCTAAAAGAACACCGCCGAAATACCTGGTTACAACCACAACACAATCGGTAATATCCTCCTGAATCAGAACATTTAAAGTCGGCATACCTGCAGTACCTTGTGGCTCACCATCATCAGAATATCGTTTAATATTACCTTCACGTAAACAATAGGCGTAAACATTATGAGTTGCATCCCAATGTTTTTGTTTTATTGAAGCGATAAACTCCTGTGCTTCCTGTTCTGTTTTAACCGGTTTTGAATAACTTAAAAACTTTGATTTTTTAATTATATATTCAGTTTCTGCGTACTCTCTTAATGTTTTGTAAATATCTGCCATACTTACCCCCCTTTTAGAAAAAATACTCTTAGATATGCTAAAAGGCGGTGATAACTCACCGCCCGTTTAAGCACACAATTATTTTGAAAGATTGTATTTCTTATTGAATCTGTCAACACGTCCGCCTGTATCAACAAGTTTTTGCTTACCTGTGAAGAATGGATGGCAGTTTGAGCAGATATCAACACGCATATCGCTCTTTGTTGAAGCAGTTTCAATGATAGCACCGCAAGCACATTTTACCTGTGTAGGTGCATAGTTTGGATGAAGTCCTTCTTTCATTTATTGTCACCTCTTTAAATAACTTTTAAACTTTAAATACACATTAGCACGAGAATATTATCATAAACCGACAAAAAAAGCAACCCTTTTTTGAAATTTATTTTAAAAAACTTTAAAAATTATAAAACAAACTCAAAAAATTCAAAAAACTGATTTAAAATTGCACAAATTACTACACCTAAAGCAGTTGGCAAAACAAAAGAAACAAGCAACCATTTTATACTTTTGGTTTCTTTATATATAGTAATAAGTGTAGTTGCGCACGGAAAATGAAAAACAGAAAACATTATAAAACAAATAGCCGTTTTAATTGTCCAGCTATTTTCTATAAGAATTTTACTGATTATTTCTGCACTTTCAACTGAAAGTAGTTCCCGGCTTCCTGAATAAATCATTAAAACTATTGGTAAAACAATTTCATTTGCAGGAATACCAAGTATAAACGAAGTCAGTATTTCACCATCAAGACCTAAAAAAAATCCTATTGGTGATAAAACTGACACTATACTTTCTAATATAATTTTGTTTCCGCAATTAAGTAACAACCAGATAATTATACCTGCCGGAAACGCAACTACTGCTGCCCTGCCAAGAACAAAAATTGTTCTGTTAATTAACGAACGTGTTATAACTTTTGTTATTTGTGGTTTTCTGTATGAGGGCAGTTCTAATATATAATGTGATTTTTCTCCTTTTAAAATAGTTTTTGAAAGTAAATTTGAAATAAATAAAGTTACCGCTATGCTGAAAACAATAACCACCGACAGAAACACTGCACTGAAAAATTCGCTACCGATTGTAGTTACAGAAATAAAAAAAATTGAAATCAATTTAATTATTGCAGGAAATCTACCATTGCAGGGTGTAAAGCTATTTGTTAATATTGCAATCAGCCGCTCCCTTTTTGAATCAATAATTCTCGCACCTGTAACCCCTACACAGTTACAGCCAAATCCCATACAAATTGTTAATGCTTGTTTCCCTGAAGTTTTCGCTTTTTGAAACTTACTGTCTAAAACATAAGTTATTCTCGGTAAAACGCCCAAATCTTCGAGTATTGTAAAAAGCGGGAAAAATATAGCCATTGGCGGAAGCATAACAGAAACTACCCAGCCAAGTACCCTATAACCACCTTTAATAATCATATCATTTAAAAATGAACTGAAACCAATATTTTTTAAAAAAATGTATAATGCACTTTCAGACTTTGTAAAAAAATCCATTAAGAGTGAAGATGGTATATTAGCACCGACAATGGTAATATAAAAAACAATGAATAAAATGAAACCTAAAACAAGATAGGAAGTATATTTACCTGTAATGAATCTGTCAATTTTTAAATCTTTCGTCACATTTGTTTTTTGTTTGGATAAAGTAACTCTATCTGATACTCTTGTTGCTTCAACATACAAACTTTCTGCTACGAGTTCACAAAATTCTTCTTTATCAATCCCATTATCATTTAAAAACTTCCACGATTTTTCAATGGCATTATTTATAAAATCATTTTCTCTTAAATCATAACCTAAATACTCTTTTAATCCCGTAAAAAATTCCTCATCACCATCTAAAAGTCTTAACGATAACCAGCGTTTATCCAATTCTTTTAAATCAAGTTTAAAAAGAACAGGATAAATATATTCAAGTGATTGTTCAATTTCCTTCTGGTATTTTATTCTTTTGATGTTCTTGTTGTTTCTTTCTTCAAGTGCATTTTTCACTTCATAAATCCCCTCATTTTCTCTCGCAGTTGCACCAACAACTGTTACACCTAACTCGTAAGAGAGCAACTGCAAATCAATTTCAATCCCTTTCTTTTTTGCTTCATCGAGTAAATTAACACAAACTATTGTTTCTTTGTTTAGTTCTAAAATCTGATAAACAAAGTAAAGATTTCTTTCAAGTGAAGTTGCATCACAAACAATTAAAGTTTTATCGCTTTCCGAAAAACACAAAAAATCTCTTGCAACACATTCTTCTTTTGAATGTGGAATCAAAGAATAAGTACCAGGTACGTCAACAATTTCATAACATTTGTTATTGTGTTTATATTCACCTGAAAACACCCCAACCGTTTTACCGGTCCAGTTACCTGTATGTTGCTTTAAACCTGTCAAGGCATTAAATACTGTACTTTTACCGACATTAGGATTACCCGCAAGGGCTATTTTTATTTTTTCTGCCACAACCGTCACCACACCTTAAAACTATTATTTTTTCTGCATCACAATTTCTCAAAGCAATTACACTACCCTTTATTAAATATGCCCGGGGGTTTCCTGTCGGACTACAATGAAGAACTTTAACTTCGCTATTTTTAATAAGACCAATATCTCTTAATCGTTGTTTCAGGCAAGCATCTGTATTTATTGCTACAACCAAAGCTGTTTCACCAATTTTTAAATCATACAAAGTCATTTGCATAGCGCTCAACTCCTTTTAATAATATATGAAGAAAATTTTTCTTGGTGAATATTGCATTTTTATAAAATAATGTTAGAATAGAAGTATTAAGAATTTTAAGGTGTTAACTTATGAAGACCAATAACAAAACAGGTTTTATTTTTTCTGTAACATCATATTTTATTGTTACATTTTTAGATTTATATTTCACATATATAGCAACACCAAATTTAGAACTTGAAGGCAACCCTCTTTATAATGTGTTGTTTTTTGGTTGGCAAGGACTCATAACAATAAATGTAGTTACATTCTTATTTTATTGTTTGGTTGCTTATTATGGGTTTATAGGTTATAAGAGACCCATAACAACTGAAACCGATTTAAAAAAGTATTTGTCATATATTTCGTTTGGTGATGCAGACAGATATGTTACAATGATGTGGAAAATACCAAAATTCTGGGGTCCGCAAATTGCGTGTCTTTGTTGGTCAGTTGCTGTCATACTCCCGTTTGCAAGACTTTTTATTGTTGCAATTTGGTTCTTTATGATTTTAGAAATTGACACAGGAATATTTTTCGATATTGTAGCAGCAATTCCAATGGGGCGAATAGATTTTGTTATTGCAATTCCGGGTGCATGGATTTTATCATTTGTATGGATTGCTAAAGAATTCAGGTTAAATCTTAAAGAGATTAAAGAAAGAGAAAAAGAAGGTAAAAAAAGTGACTGATGAATTAAAATGTATTATATATTCACATATAAAAAAATACCCAAAGCAAGAACTTCAGGATATTTTAAAAATGCTTTATCAGAATGAATTTGGTCCGAAACACATAGCAGACAATGAAATAGAATGTTTCAAATCTCTTTCCAAAGAATTCCGGGAAATTGAGTTCGATGAAGATGTAGAGTTATTTGAAGACATAGGTTATG
>JAFSBS010000391.1 GCA_017437165.1 Clostridia bacterium | reverse complement strand
TTACGAAGCAACAGCAGGCGGTTCTGCTCTTAAAGGTGAAAATGAATTCGATTGCATAAAGCGGGAATTATTTGAAGAAACAGGAATTATTTGTGACGATTTTAAAGAGTTTGCTTATTATACTTTCGATGATGATAATTGTTTGTTTCATTGTTTCTTATGTACTACCGATTGTGATAAGAATAATATAAAGTTGCAAAAAGGCGAAACAATATCTTTCAAATGGATTGGCGAAAATGAATTTATTGAGTTTGTTAATTCAGACAAAATGATTGATACACAAAAAAGAAGATATATTAACTGGCTCAAAGAAAAAGGATATTTGAGATAATGAATAAAAACGTGATACATATTTTCGGAGCATCAGGTTCCGGAACAACAACTTTAGGAAAAAGAATTTGTGAAGAATTAAATTTCAAATTACTTGATGTAGATGATTATTTTTGGATGCCTACAAATCCACCATTTACACAAAAGCGACCAACAGAAGAACGATTAAAACTTATAAAAACTGATGTTGAAAAATTTCAGAATGTTGTAATATCTGGTTCAATTGTTGGTTGGGGGGATGAGTTGATTCCATATTTCACATTAGCAATAAGAATCGAAATGGATAAATCATTGCGTATAGAACGAATAGAGAAACGAGAAAAAGAACGTTTTGGCTCTCGTATAGAATTCGGTGGCGATATGTACCAACAACATATTGATTTTATTGAATGGGCGAAAATGTACGATGATGGTGATAATACTATCAGAAGTAAAAAATTACACGATGAATGGCAAAAACACCTTTCTTGTGAAATATTGTGTTTAGATGGTGCAAATAGTTTGGAACAAAATTCTTTGAAAGTTATAGAGAAAATTGAATTGCAAAAAATGGTTTGATATGATAGTATAGAGAAAATGAATTAGGAGAGAGAAATATGATATTATCTGATAAAACTTTAATGAGAATGATAGAAAATAAGGAGCTTATTGTAGAGCCTTTAGAAAAAGAACAAATACAACCTGCGAGTGTTGATATTCGTTTAGGTAATACATTCAGTATTGTAGAAGATACTTCAACAGGTATTATAAATTTAGAAAATGAAATTAAATATAAAACAATAACAACTGATTCTTACATACTTTTACCTAATCAGTTTGTTCTTGCAACAACAATGGAATATTTCGATTTACCAGACGATTTAACTGCTTTCGTTGAAGGCAGAAGTTCTTTAGGCAGAATGGGTTTATTTATTCAGAATGCTGGTTGGGTTGACCCAGGGTTTAAAGGGGAAATTACACTCGAACTTTATAATGCTAACAGATGTGCTATTGAACTTAAAGCAGGAAGACGCGTTGGTCAACTTGTTTTTGCAAAAATGGATGATACTGCACTTAACCCATACAATGGTAAATACCAGGGTCAAAAAGGCGCAACCGGTTCAAGAGTGTTTATGGATAAAGAAGTAAAATGAGTAAAAATTTTATACACGTAAAACAAAGAAAAGCAGGTGACTTGAATCATAGATTCGAGCCACCTGCTGAGTTTTATTTTAAGGCATTTTTTAGGGCTTTTTTAGCATCTTTTCCAATTGGTTTTTGAACAAGGTTTAAGGCAAGAAATTCGCCCTAAAAAATAGAAAGAAAAATATCTGTAAAATTTCCATGTAGAGCGTTTTAGTCCATATATTCCACATAGTCCACGTCCAGATGTGCCTGAGCATGTGGTCGTTGAATTAAAACTACATAATAGGTTAATCATTATGTATTTAAACCGCATACATGATATTGAGATTTCTGATTTCAGGATCGTCTATTTTATCATTTACCGAGTATGCATGAGTCTCAAGATTACAAGAAGATGATTTTGTAAGGGTTTGATTTTTCAATTCCTCGATTATCGATGCAGAAATTCTCTCGATAATTTCTTCTTTAAGTTTTGCTTCCTTTTCGATATTTGAACTTGAAATAAGATATTCGAGTTCATAATAAAATTGAGATAATTTGGGTAGGTCATTTAATGCATGGAAACTCCATTTGTAATAAGGGATATATCTTTTATTTAATAAAAAAATTACTTTTAATGTAGCATTTACAAATTCAAAAACAGCTAATTGAGCAGCTGCGGTTTCTTCTCTTGAAACACATCTTTTATAATTATATTGACCGGCTTGTGCCATTACCAAAATATTACCAGCAAGTTTTTTTAATCTTACATCTTCAGGAAGATATTTGAGTTTTTCACGAATTTCTGTAATAAGACCCAGATTATCATAAAAAAGCTTACCGTTAGTTGCTTCTAAAAGAAATTGCTCTGAAATGAAGAACCAATCTTTAGTTGATATATTACCACTCTTATCTCCTGTTTTGCTTTCAATAAAATCGGAAATTCTGATCACACCATGACGATTACCACCGACAGGATTTATATTATTTCTTTTAAAACCATCAAACTCCTTGGGTAGATTTGAATATGCTCGTTCAAGTTCAAATTTATCTTTTGAAGAAATAATAGGTTCATCTGGTATGAAAATACAAAAACCTGGTTCAAAGTCGTGATCACGAGAGATTTCATCATCGAATCCAAAACATTCTGAACCACTACCGACGAGACCAACTGCGATATGATTTTTTATATGTGAAAAGTTATCATTAAGCATCTTTTCGCCATATTCATAATAAAATTTTTCGGCAAGTTCAAGACCTTTCATATATTTCTCGTGCCCTTTCTAATAAATCTTGATAGTAAATAAAGTGGCCATAATAATCGAATACAGAAGCACATTTTTCACAAACGAAAGCATAGTAACCATCTCTTGTTTCATGTTCATCCAAAAGCTTCATAGCTTTTTGTAAATAATCATTAATAATTTCGGTACTGTCCTCGATTCCCAATTCAACTTCTTTTAAGCTTGCTATATTTAAATAAGTTATAGCAACTTCTAAAAGACCGTTATCTGATTTGTTCATTACAGAAAGTGCTTTTTCATATAACTCGAATGCTTCATCAAATCTTTTTAAATCGACTAAAGCAAGAGCCATATTGTTATAAAGAGCTCCAAAGCGCTCGTCGTCAACTTCAAGTTCGGTTTCATATATATGCTGTGCTTTATTAAAGAGTGGTAAAGCTTCTTCTGCTTTAGAAAATGCTTTAAATACTGTAGCACAATTAATGTAAGTTGTAGCAGCACC
>JAFSBS010000390.1 GCA_017437165.1 Clostridia bacterium | reverse complement strand
TGTACAAGTCGGTTTGTTGACTTCATCGTAATACCAGTTGCCCCAATTATGACTACCTAAAGCACCAACTTGTCTTTCTTCAAAAACATAATCACAATTCACACAGGTAATTGCATCTTTACCACTTTTAGTTTCTGTAGGAGAAACAATTGAAGTCCATTTATCACTTTTTTGGTGAATATCTATTGAAAAAGTTTTTTCTTGTTTTGTCGTCAACGTATAATTGGGGGTTGTTGAATATTCACCTTTAAGTGTACAACCATCAAATCTTAAACCATAAATTGCATAATCACTGTTGTTACCGGTCGCTTTTAAAACTTCTTCCGGTGTAATAATTATTTTTTCTTCATTTGTTACAGGATCAAAACTACAAACTGAATCTTTTGTTGAATAATAAAGCATTCCATTTCCACTTGCGAGTTTTGAAAAATTATATTTCCAGTTTGTGCCATCTTCTGTCTTTTTCCATTCATCTGTTATTTCTTTTAAAATAACAGGTGTTGTATCATTTATATCATCTAAAACCGTGAGTTCACCTTTTCGTTGTGTCTGATTTTCAGAATCAAAATCGCCGTCGATATAATAGATTTTATCGTTTAAAAGTTGAAATGCAGCACCTGAATCCTGCCAGAAATAATCATCATATTTTGTATTTTTCGGTGTGGTTATAAAATCAGTTCTGTTAAAAATACCATATTTATGACCTGTTTCTTTTATACCATCTGTTGACCTTAAAAAGTTGTCGTGAAAAACCTGACCACTTACATCATTAGTGACATCATCCCACGTAACATCTACGTGATATGGTTCATTATCAATATAAACAACATTCCACGCGTGTACCAATTTATCAGATGAACAGTACTGCGACTCTATGCCGACTCTTTGGAGCAAATAATCGTATGCTAACGCATAACCCATACAAACTGCCAGACCCTCGCCCAATGTGCCATAAATATTAAAAACTTTGTCCGGTAACGTATCATTTTCTAAATTTACAACATCATATTCGCAAAATAAAGCAAGTCTGTCGTGCAAGAGCAATGCTTTTTCTATATCGTTTAAAGAGTCGTTACCTTCAATACCCTTTAACAACTTATTTGCATTCTCAATAGCAACATTATAATCTCTTACATAATCTTCGCAATATTCATAAATATAAGAACACTTAAGACCTACAATTGAACTTTCGTTTTTTCCGCCCAATTCTGCTATAAAACCCGTAGCCCTGAAAAGTTCAGGGCTTTCGTACCATATAAATTCACATATTGCAGAATATAAGTCCACATCTGCAGGAAGTTTATATTTACTCAAATCGAGATAACCATACCCTTGAGGGTCGGTTAAGTTACTGTCGTCAACCATAAACTGATGAAGAACATCATTTTTAAAAGCAACTAAATCCGGAAAATAGTCATTAAGGTCAACACTCGAAACCGGAGTTGCGTTATACACTTTCCGGGTTACTAATTCAATTTCAATTTCAGGTTCATCTTCTACTGCAAATGCCACACTCGGCATAGCAAAAATAAAACTGAAAACCAAAAGTAAACTCAATACAAATTTTGAACTTTTTTTCAAAATTCCACCACCAAAAACATTTCAATTATAAAATTATTCAGTATAAGGGTTACCTAAAAATAACTGCACCCATGAGTTTGAGGTTGCATCATATCCTACTATTATGTGAGTAAAATCCGGATTTAATATATTTGCTTTGTGACCGGGTGAATTCATCCAGCCATCCATTACTGTTTCCGGCGTACGGTACCCCCAGGCTATGTTTTCACCAGCCGAATAATATGAAACACCTAATTCATCAAAAACAGTAAAGCACGTTGTACCATCAGGTCTTGTATGAGAAAATTCCTTGGCAATTTCTTTTGCACGGATGTCACCTGCTTCTTGCCCTACTGAGTAATACTCTAACGGCTCAAGACCTGCCTTTTTTCGTTCTTCATTTACTAAATCAAGAATAGCTTTTTTACTGTCAAATGTAACTGTTACACCCTTTGTATTATAAGAAGACCAGACTTTACCTCTATATGCTCTTACTGTATAGGTGTATGTATTACCGTCAGAAATTTTTGCATCTGTATAACTTGTACCTGTTACTGTTGCAACTGTTGACCATTTAGTTTCATCGTTTGCTTTTCTGTAAATTCTATAGCCGGTTGCACCTGTAATTTTATTCCAACTTACTTTTACACTACCCGAAACAACAGAAGTTGTAACAGTTGGCTGTGCAAGACGGATAAGACCACTTGTTACTTTATAAGTACTGCTTGTTTTTCCATCGACTGCTTTAACTGTGTATTTATAGTAAGTACCACTTGTTACTTTCGTATCGGTCCACGAAGTTTTTGTTGTAGTTCCTCTTTTGCTCCAACCTGACCATTTTTTAGTTTTTGCGTTGTATGTTGCAGAATATACCGTGTATCCTGTTGCACCCGGTATTGCATTCCACGAAACGTTCATTCCGTTAGAAGCATTAGTAAAACTTACTGTCGGTTGTGCGAGGTAAAGTAATGTATTTGATGCTTTATAGGTACTCTTGACACTACCATTGATTGCTCTTACTGTGTAGCGGTATTGTGTACCAC
>JAFSBS010000389.1 GCA_017437165.1 Clostridia bacterium | reverse complement strand
CCGTATGGACTGCAAGGTCCTTTAGTGATGAAGTTGAAATTCCTGAAAATACAACTATTGTTGTCGAGCGTATTGAGGGAGTTAAACTTATAGTAAAACCAAAAAATTAAAAGGAGAAATTTATTATGGAAGCTATTATTGCTATTCTTGTACTCTTAGTACTCGCTATTTTACTCATTGTTGCAAACATTAAAATTGTTCCACAATCAAAAGCTTATGTTGTTGAGCGCTTGGGAACATTCCACTCAACTTGGGAAACAGGCTTACACATCAAAATCCCTTTCATTGAAAAGGTTGCTAAAATCGTTTCTTTGAAAGAACAAGTTGTTGACTTCCCTCCACAGCCTGTTATTACAAAAGATAACGTTACAATGCAGATTGACACAGTTGTTTTCTTCCAGATTACAGACCCTAAGCTCTTCACTTACGGTGTTGAATACCCTATTGCAGCGATTGAAAATTTAACTGCAACTACTCTTCGTAACATCATTGGTGAGCTTGAACTCGACCACACACTCACCTCTCGTGATACTATCAATGCAAAAATCCGTGGTATTCTTGATGAAGCTACTGACCCTTGGGGTATTAAAGTTAACAGAGTTGAACTTAAAAACATTCTTCCTCCAAAAGAAATTCAGGAAGCAATGGAAAAACAAATGAAAGCAGAACGTGAACGTCGTGAAGCAATTCTTCGTGCAGAAGGTGAAAAAGAATCTCAAGTTCTCGTAGCACAAGGTCAGAAAGAAGCACAAATTCTTGCCGCTGAAGCTGACAAAGAAGCTAAAATTCTCGCGGCTGACGCTATTAAAGAAGCAAAAATCCGTGAAGCAGAAGGTGAAGCAAGTGCTATTATTGCTGTGCAGACTGCTCAGGCTGAAGGTATCAGACTTATTAACGAAGCGGCTCCTTCAAAATCATACCTTTCACTTAAAGGTATGGAAGCATTTGAAAAGGCTGCAGACGGTAAAGCAACAAAAATTATTGTTCCGTCAGACTTACAAAACCTCGCAGGTGTTGCCGGAAGCGTAAAGGAATTTTTAAAAGACTAATCTTAAATAAAAATGAACTCCGTAAAAACGGAGTTCATTTTTATTTATTTCTCATCTTACGCTGACGCTCTTCGCAAATCTCTGCCCAGGTCGGCATTGTTTTTAAGAGTTCTGAAAGATTTTCTAATTCTTTCGGAACTGATATTTTTTGTGGGCAATTAGCTTCACATAAACCACAACCAATACAAGCAGTAGATTGTTTTTCTTCAGGTAATCCATCAAGTCTCATTCTTACACTAATAGCCTTCTGGATTTTCAATTCATTATAAATTGAAAGCATAAAGGGAATATTAAGACCTTGGGGACAGTCTTTAAGACAATAACCACAACCTGTACAAGGAACAGAATCTTTCATTTCTTCTGCAATTTCTAAAAGTGTATTTACTTCATTATCGTTTAGCGGATTGTAGTTTTTAAAAATCTCTATATTTTCTTTTACCTGACTGAATTCAGACATACCACTTAAAATCATTTTAATATTTGGTAAATCAAGAAGAAAACTGAATGCCCACTCTACGGGTTTTGCATTTTTTCTTAAAACAGACAATTTTGTTTTTTGACTTTCAGAGAGTGTTGTTAACTTGCCACCCCTTAAAGGCTCCATAATATAAATTGGTATATTTCTTTCTGTCAACAACTCATACTTTGCTTTACCATCCTGCAAAGACCAGTCGAGGTAATTGAGCTGAATCTGGCAGAACTCCATACTGTCACCACAGTAATCTAAAAACTCTTTTAAAAGTTCAACAGAACAATGACAAGAGAAACCTAAACGTTTAATTTTGCCAAGTCTTTTCTGCTTTTTGAAATAATCTAAAATCCCCCACTTTTCATCCATATAAACTTTTACAGAATTTTCATTTATATTGTGGAGTAAAAAGTAATCGAAATAGTCCACCTGACATCTTTCTAACTGTTCTTGGAACGTTTCTTCCGGTGTATATGTATCACAAATCTGATGCCCCGGGTATTTATCTGCAAGTAAAAAACTGTCGCGTGGATATTTTTTG
>JAFSBS010000388.1 GCA_017437165.1 Clostridia bacterium | reverse complement strand
TAATATAAATGTTGTTGAAAATCGTATAGTCAACTTAAACTGCTCGATTTTTGACATATAATCACTCTTTTTTCTTGGACTTGCAAAGTAACAAAACAAACTGAATATATCTATCAAGAGGTGTTAATTATGGATTTTTTCAGTTTATTAAGTAACTTGCTTGTATTTATACTCCACATTACAAATGCAGAATCTTTTCCACCACCACTTTCAAAAAAAGAAGAAGCAGAAATAATTGAAGAAATGGTAAACGGAAGTGAAACTGCAAAAGAAAAACTTATTAAACACAATTTAAGATTAGTAGCACACATAATAAAAAAATACTACTCAACATACAGCGACCAGGATGATTTAATTTCAATCGGAACAATTGGTTTAATAAAAGGTATAAACAGTTTCAAACCGGAAAAAGGAACAAAACTTGCAACCTATGTTTCAAGATGTATTGAAAACGAAATCTTAATGTATTTCAGAAATATCAAAAAAACTTCACAAGAAATTTCGTTCAGTGAACCAATAGATGTTGATAACGAAGGTAATCCTCTTACATTGATGGATATTATCTCGATTGATGATACAATAATTGATGATATTGATTACAAAGAAAAATTAAAGAAAACCATCGAGATAATTGAAAACATCAAAAATAACCGAGAAAAACAAATTATAATTATGCGTTATGGTCTTAATGGAAATTTACCAATGACACAAAACGAAGTTGCAAAAGTCCTGAAAATCTCACGCTCCTATGTTTCAAGAATTGAAAAAAGAATAATTGAAATGATAAGAGCGGAGTTTAACGAATAAAAGTTAATTGATATCAGGAATAAGCATACACTGAAACTGTGTAGGCTGACCTAAATGATTAAGTAAACACTGAATAGAAATAGTGTAATCTTTATATTTCGAAAGATTTACATCAGAAACACATTTCACTTTACAAATAACAGGGTTCAGAGATTCTTTGGCAGAAGAAACAGCAACCATAAACTTCTCAAAATCCTCTTTATAAACAAACTTGTTTATAAAATCAATTGAAGAATCACCAAAATGAGAGTTTACATCAAAACCAAATACTCTGTCTGAATTTTCAGAAATCTCTATTTTGTCATTACTTGCATCGTAGCAAACAAATACAATTGATGAATTTGAAAAATTGTGAACAAACATTTCTGAATTCAGCTTTGAAATGAAAGGTTTTACAGCGGTTTCTTGATGAATCTCTGATTTATAATTTTTGTAATCCTCGAAAAGTGCGGCAAAACCATTAAGTGGCGACAAAGTATGAGTAAAGTCTGCTGAGTCGCAATCAAATAAAACTTTGGCATCTGAATCTGAAATAGTTACCGGCAAAGAAATAATTTCAGCACCCATTTTTAGATTTTTAAGAGTGCGTGCCGCATAATCAGAAGCATTTTTTGATAATAATGCAGTATCAATAAAGTTAGGTACAAGAACAATTCTTTTAAAGGTGTTACTTGAGTAACAAATATTGTGTATGTACCTCTCGCCTACCAGATAAACACCTAATGAGAAACCAACACTTTTAAGGAAATCAGAGAATGAATTTATTTGACGCAAATCAAGATTATCAAGAAAATCTTGTGGGACATTTATTATAAGATTGATTCCGCTGCAATCGTTCTGCGCAATAAAATCATTAAGATTCTGCACAAAAGCAGGGATATCATCAGGAACTAAAAGTGTGTAAATTGAAATTGGTGGAATTTCTTCACCAGAGTCACGTTTTTCAATTAAAGTAAGCAACAAATTTTTTATTGCCAAAAGGCTGAAATTTTTTACATTGGCATCAGTTTTATTCACTGCGTGATACAAATCTGAAGTAAACGCAATTTTACTCAAAGAACCAGCAAATGGGTTGAAATCGTAACAAACTAATTTACCGGTCTTTTTATCAACAACAGGGAAAAAGTTCTCAATTTTGTTTGAATTTGAAAGATTTTCAATATCTGTAATATCTGCGGCGATTTGTGAAAAATCTTTCATTGAAGGATTAAAGAAAGCATAAGTACTTCTTCTGTTAAGTTTTGCTGCTTTGGAAGCAAATTCAGCACTGTTATAAAGTTCTTTAAAGTTTTTACCGTCCTGAGGGAATTTTGAAACACCCATTGTAACAGTGAAAACACCTATTTCTTTTGTTGTGTGGTAAGTTCTTCTTAAATTTTTATGAAGAGTATCAATTAAAACAATTAAATCACGTAACTTACTCACATTTTTAACAAATACAAGGAATTTGTCGGCTGATGCTTTACCGATAAGAATATCATTTTCTTCCTGAAAATTACGAAGTTTAGCTGCAATTTCTTTAATGAATGAGTTACCGTACTCATACCCAAACATGCTGTTGATAAGCGTCATATCATCTATATCAATATATATCAACGCATTGTTAGAGTCCGGGTATTTGGTAAGATAGTTATCTACATCTTTTGCAAATTTTTTCTGAAGTTGAATACCTGTAAGTCCATCAGAAATAATGAAACTACGTTGAATTTCCTTTTCAATTTCATCTTCAAAATAAGCATCAAAAGCACCAAATATTTTAGTTATTTCATTATTTTCATCAACCTCAAAAGCGATGATACCTAAAATAACATATTCCGTATCTTTCTTTACTGCCCTGAATTCAACTCGTGTTTTCATAATACCTGATTTGACAAGTTCTTTAAATGCAGACATTGAAACATTCTGTAAAAATCTGGCAGCATCTGCAGGGTGGCAAATTTTATGACATTGAGCAAATGCTTCGTGAACATTTTTAGGTAAGAATGGAAAAAGTGGTGACCATGAACCCCTGATAACCTGAAAATCATTCTGTATAATATCAGCCTCAAAAATAACATTATAAGCCGAAAGTAATTTATCTTCACAAATTGAAATCTTGAGTTCTCGTTCTTCTTCCTCGCTTTTATCGTGTTGAGTGTAAAGTTGATATTCGGTCTGATAAGAATCAATACCAGGCATTTCAATCTTTTTAAATGATTCAGGTGTACCTGATTCCTTGAATTTTCTTTCAATTCTCTGAAATTCAGGTAAAGCTATTCTGAAGCATTCCATTAAATGGTCTGAAAATGTACCACAAGCACCATTCATAATAAGTTCAACAGCTTCTTCATGAGAAAGAGCGCTCTTATAAGGTCTATCACTTGTAAGTGCATCGTAACAGTCAGCAACTGAAACGATTTGCGCCGAAATTGGAATATCATCACCTTTTAACCCTTTAGGATAACCCTTACCATCCCATCTTTCGTGGTGGTAAAGTGCGATATCACGACAATATCTTGAATACTGTGAGTCACCAATTTCTTCAAGCATATCTAAAAGTTGAGCACCGTGTGTGGTATGAGTTTTCATTATTTCAAACTCTTCTTTGGTTAATCGGCCCGGTTTTAACATAATAGCATCCGGAATTGCAATTTTACCAATATCATGAACAGAAGATGCCAAAAAGATATATTCTGCCTGAATCGCAGAAATATTGTATTCAGGACACTCTCTAACTACTACTTCTGTAAGCGCTTTGGTGAAATATTTAATTCGTTTAATGTGCTGACCGGATTCCATATCACGACTTTCAATTGCCGCAACAAGTAATTCAACCAATTCAAAGTTCATAGTATCCATTTTCGAACTTTGCTCTTTAAGCATATTTGCCTGGTCTAAAATTCTTTTTGTCTGAATTGAAGACATTTTGTTCATTTGCTTTTTTAAGTGGAATATCTGAACAAGATTTTCAAAACGTCTTACGAAAACATCTTCACGGATATTTTCATTTATTAAATCTGTAGCACAGGCTTTGTAGCCCATACCTTCAAAAGCGTACATTGATTCATGAGAAGTAAAAACAACCGGAACTTCATTAAAAACACCATCATCAGAAAGTTTTGTAACAATCCACGGAAATTTAGTGCAATCTTTTAACCCGTCAAAAACAAACGCAACAATGTTTTTTGCATATAAATCCACATCGTCCCAAGTTTGAGAATTATAGTTGCAGACTGATACTGTAGAAATCCCTTCAAAAAGTTCGATAAGTTTTGAATTAGCTTCTGCATTTTCTGTAAAATATATAACAGAATTTGATTTCACGCTAACCACCTCATAAGAATTAGTAATAAGTGATATAAACTATTTACAATTGCTTATACTTCACACATTTTAACTTATACATAATAACATTTTTAAAGTAAAAAGTCAATTATATAACACTATTGTAACCTTTTCTTAATATGTATGTAACAACAATAATAAAACCGTAGATGATACTTACATCAACTACGGTTTTATTAATATCAGTTAGTTAATTTAAAATGAATAGGCATACCGTTAAGGTAGTGTATATCCTGTTCCCCCTGAATAAGCGGTAAGATATAGTCAACTGCTTCATCAGTAACATTGTTACCATTAGAATTTATCCAGCCGAGTGGGAAATATTTAACTTTATTAGCAATTTCATTTGCATCAATTGATTCAATAACAACAGTATATGGTGAATTTGAAACACGTTTAAAGTACATAACCTTACCCGACTCACCTTTTAACGCTCTTTCAACTGCAACAACACCAATTTGTTCTGCTTCTTCAATATCTGTTTTTGAACTTATATGTGAAGAACATCGTTGCATGACATTAAGTTCAATTGAACGGACTTTGCAACCAATTTCTTTGCGAACAATATTTTCGAGTGTTTTACCAACACCAGATAAATATCTATGACCAAATTCATCACTTGTTTCGTTATAAAATTCAGAATTTATATCTTCTTCATCAAGTGTAACACCTTCAGAAACAGCAACTACTACCGCCCTACGACTCTGCTGAACACGTTTTAAATCTTTAATAAAATTTTGTACAGAAAAATGTGTTTCCGGTAAATAGATAAGATGTGGAGCAATTTCACCATTAGCACGAAGCACTGCAGAAGCTGCAGTAAGCCAACCTGTATCTCTACCCATAATTTCTATTATTGTAATCGAGTTTATGCTGTAAACAGAACAGTCGCGGATGATTTCCTGAACAGTTGTTGCAACATATTTTGCTGCAGAGCCAAAACCTGGTGTGTGGTCAGTAATCATTAAATCATTATCAATTGTTTTGGGGATACCGATAACTTTAATATCGCTACCAATTTCTGTAAGATATTTTGAAAGCTTATTGACAGTATCCATTGAGTCGTTACCACCAATATAGAAGAACGCTCCAATTCCGTGAGCCTTTAAATTCTTAACAATTTTTTCGTAAACTGAAACATCTTCTGTATATTCAGGTAATTTATAACGACAAGAGTTTAAAACTGTTGATGGAGTTTGTCTTAATTTTTCAAAATCAAGATAAGTTTTTATATAATCATTAAGAATTATTAAATCATCATTTATAATGCCTTCAATACCATTTAAAGAACCGAAAACAATATCAATTTTATCTGAACGGATTGCACCTTTAAACACACCTAAAAGTGATGCATTTATAGCACAAGTTGGTCCACCAGATTGAGCAACAGCAATATTCATAACAAAACTCCTTAAATAAGATAATATTAGTTTAACATATTATTCCCGATATGAAAATAGAAAATCTTTGGAAATTGTTTTAATATTTTTATTTTCATTTTTATCAAATTCAAATTCTTGACATATCTAAAAAGTTTTGCTAAAATCTAAATCACTCGGAGACGTATCGAAGTGGTCATAACGGGGCTGACTCGAAATCAGTTAGGGAGCAATCCCCCGCGAGTTCGAATCTCGCCGTCTCCGCCACAAACCGTAGCTTTCAAGTTACGGTTTGTTTTTATTTGAAAAATGTTAAAATTTTACACTTTACTTTAAATTTGCGAAAATTGTAGAATAACATATTATAAGAGAATTTCCTATTTTATTTTACAGGAGAAATTTTTATGAAGTTAATTCGTGAATATCTTGAAACAGTAAATATTTTAGCACAAATGGAAGAAGAAGATTTTGAAAACGAAGATTTAGTTCTTGTTTTTAATCAGGCTGCCGCAAGAATTCGGTTTATTGCTCAAGAAATTGAATACGAACAACCTGAATTAAAAGATAAGTTTAAAGAACTTCTCTTTATTGACAGTATTACAATCAGAATATGGGTTGCACATCATATTCTTGAAGTTATGACTTATGATGACAATATAAGAGCATTAGCGTTAAAAGAATTAGCTGCTTCAAAAAGAGATAGTGAACCATCTTACGCCTTAGGTAATAAAATATGGCTTGAAAACTGGTTAAAAAAATATCCTGATGATGCAATGTTATTGATGTAATAATAAAAATTGTGGTTATGAACGTTCTATTTACATTCACAACCACAATTTTTATTTATTAAGATAAATTAAACCTGCCCGCGGAACATAAACTTCCTCAAGAGAATTTATTATTGTAAACTCAGAAATAGTTTCACCAAGACAATTAAGAACCTTTGCTTTATCCCCTTTCGCTCCTTTTAAAACTAAACTTTCTTTTGTTGTTCCATTAACAATAATTACATTATTTTTTATAATTTCCACAAGTGAATTAGTATATGGTGTTATTACCTCT
Organism: Clostridia bacterium; assembly: GCA_017437165.1. Lineage (GTDB taxonomy): Bacteria > Bacillota > Clostridia > Oscillospirales > Acutalibacteraceae > DTU089. The sequence goes on along the minus strand of JAFSBS010000388.1, from coordinate 392 downwards.
GAATCATTAAGTGTAACTCTCGCAATTGAATATTCGCTTTCAGGATTTTCTGCAGTCAATTTTCCGTCAAGTAAAACATTTCTGTTCTCATTCCAGAAATCAATATAAAACTTAAGCATTTTTTTATGGTCTTCCGGTAATTCATCTATAAGCATAGAAATTTGCGGTACTGAATAAATAGCATTTATGAATTGCTCTGCCGCATTTTCTACCGAATCGTTTTTATTCCACATTATCATATCAGAATGAACCGCTGTTTTACCTGAAGTGTAGCGAAGATTTATAATCTGACTGCGGTTTGTAATTACATCACCAGGACAATCACCAACACGGAGCATATTACCATATTTTCTTATAGATGGACCAACATAAGTTTGACGAAATTCGATAAG
>JAFSBS010000387.1 GCA_017437165.1 Clostridia bacterium | reverse complement strand
TTAAGACTATCACCTGAAAGTTCAACTAAATATGATGCAGTACTATCATTCATTGTGCACCCATTTTTTGACGCATAAGCACAAAGGATTTTGCGAAGTTCCCTACCCTCTGCCTTTGCGAAATTAACTGCGGTTGCATATTTTATAAAGTTATCAATTACCCATTTCCATTTTGAGTTTTTAGGTGAAGCTTCAATACCATCCATCCAGAAGATTGTAATTGATGTGTCAGGAGTATTCTGAAGAAACGCTACAAGTTGTTCTTTCTGGTCATTTGTAATGGTATCAAGAGAAAAATCATGAGCCACAACAACAGAGTATTCACTCATAAATGGCATAGACTCAGCACCCTCAAAAACTTCGTCGAGAGTGTTTTCTTTACCGTCATATTTACGCAAACTGAATGTTTCACTACCGGGCGTTACGAATTTTGTGCAGATTTTATTAGTATAAAACTGCTTAAGATAATCTTCACTACCGTAGAAAAGATAACAGTTTGACATATTCTTTTCTCTTATTTGCCTTTTAAGGTCGGCTTCATAAATCAATGCCATAAGTTTCTTCCTGTCATTCAAAATAAAATGAATATTTTTCGCCATCTGCTGACACAACAATTCTTGCGTCAAGATTTTCTAATTCAATGCATTCTTTGATTTCAAATGCATTTTTACCATATAGAATGATTATATCATAGTCTTTGATTTTTTCAAAGAGATTTTCTGCATTTTGACTATCAATCAAAATAAGTTTTTTACTATTTGCGATAATTTCAATATATGATTTATAGTTTTCTGCGTTGATTTTTACATTCCCACCTATTGTAAGCGTTTTTATATTACTTTTTGAACGATTTTCAAAAATCTGTGGGGCATTATAGCAGAAATATGTATTTTCAACACTAATCGCACCGTATAAATCCATAAGATATGACGGCGTAAACTCATCTTTTTCTGTTATCAACACATTGTCAACAATTTTCTCATTATGAGAGTTAAGCACTTTTATTACATCAGTTTCATATATGGTTGTAGGCGGATTTATTACCAAACTTTCGCCTTTTGAGTTCACTACTAACACAGGTGATGAATCTCTGCAAATAACATCAACTGATGGTGTGTTGTAATCGTAAGTTGTGCAATAAGTTGCCAATAGAACAAACACAACTGACAAGACTATGGATACAGTTTTCAATAATCTTTTTCTGTATTTTTTGAATGCTAATACTACTAAAATACTAACAAGTGCAAAAATTACAAAATAAATGTAATACCTATGAGTTACCGATAAGGTTGACCATTCTGCAAGGCCGATTTTCTCTGCAAAAGTTTTGAGAAAACTACTGATTGCCCCCGTTACAATAAAGAATATTTCTGCTATAAATTTTAGTCCTGTTGAGTGCAAAATTGCACCCATAACGGTAAGCACCATTAAAGCAAGTGCCGAATCAATCATCACAATATTTGATATAAAAGACCCTATTGGCAGAATACCCACTTTTGTCACAAAAACAGGT
>JAFSBS010000042.1 GCA_017437165.1 Clostridia bacterium | reverse complement strand
TAATAAGTATAATACCATAATTAAGATGAAATATCAAGATACCGGGAAATTTAATTCAAATTGCACTATAAAATTAAATTTGCAGAGTATATTTTGTGTATGAAAAACTATTGACATTTCTTCATATTTTTTATATAATGCAATGTGCGATTGTCTGTAATTACGAAAATATGACAGGTTTACAGGCAAATAAATTTGTAAAACAGGTTGTTATTTTACCCACTACTTTCACTACTTAAATAATTTACCTGAATAATAGATAGGAGTAAATAAAATGAAAAGAACTTATCAGCCTAAGAAAAGACACAGAAAAATGGAACATGGCTTCCGTAAAAGAATGGCAGACAGAAACGGCCGCAAGGTACTTGCTCGCCGCAGAAGAAAAGGCAGAAAGCAACTCACTTATTAAGAATTAGCCTGAATCCGAGGAGAGAACAAGTGTCACACTTTGTCACACTAAAACTAAACGGTGATTTCCGCCGTCTTTACAATAGAGGTAGGGCTGTAACGAATCCTGCGTTGGTTATGTATTATTCGAAGAACCGCGCGGGAATTTGTCGTATTGGTATAACTACCGGCAAAAAAATCGGTAACGCAGTAGAGCGCAACCGTTCAAGACGAGTTATCAGAGAAGCCTTCAGAAGTGTGGTTAAAGATATTGATGGTAATTTTGATATTGTTTTTGTTGCAAGAAGCAGAACGAAGTATCAGAAAAGCACATATATTGAAAAAGTGATGCGTGATATGATGCATAGCGAAAATATGCTTAAAATCGAAAGTAATGGTGCAGAAGAATGAAAGATGTACTTTTGAAAATGCTTTCGTTTTATCAGCGTAAAATTTCACCGCTTTTTCCACCAAGGTGCCGTTATTACCCGACTTGTTCGCAATATGCAAAAGATGCTATTGAAATTCACGGAGTACCGAAAGGCATAATTCTTGCCATCTGTCGCCTTATGCGTTGCAATATTTTATTTCCTGGCGGTGTGGACCCAGTTCCACCTAAGAAAGAGAAAAAATGTTGCCATAAGGACAGACATCAAAAATGAAAGGATACCAAAATAAATGGCTGGAATTTACGAAGGTATTAGAACGCTTTTATTGCCCGTTTTCAGTTTACCACTCAGTTGGTTTTACGATTGGACAGGTAGTTATGTTTTAGCGATTTTCTTATTGACACTTATTATAAGATTATTACTTTTACCTGTTTCAATAAAACAACAGAAAAACTCAGCAAAGCAAACAAGACTTAATGCAAAAGTAAACAGAATAAGACAAAAATACGCAAACAATCAACAAAAAGCACAACAGGAAATTCAGGCACTTTACCAACGCGAAGGCTTTGGTGCAGCTAATATGGGCTGTATGCCTATGATGATTCAGATGATTGTTATGATTGGTCTTTATGGCGTTATGTATAAACCACTTTCAAGTGTGTTAAGATTCAGTGATGAAAAAATCATCGCTATAAAGGCTGTTATGAAAACTGCTCTTGATGCAGCAGCAAAGAATAACAAACGTGGCTCTGTTGATATGGCAGAAATCGGTATTCTCAAAAATTTCGGGGATTATTCAGCTGAAATTAAAGATGCTATAGGTGCAGAAGCTCTTCAGGAATTAGCAGATTTTAGTGAAAAATTCACATTTTTAGGTCTTGACCTTTCTGTTACACCTGATAAGGGTAATTTTGACGCTTATTGGATTGTTCCGATTTTAGCGTGTCTTACTGCAGCGCTTTCTTCGGTTTATATGTATTTAAAACAAAGAAAGCAAAATCCTGAAATGGCTAAAAATCCTGCTATGGGTTGTATGTCATTTATGTCACCTGCAATGTCACTTATTTTTACATTTATGTTCCCGACAGGTGTAGGCGTTTATTGGATTATTTCTAACATTATCGCTTTTGTTCAACAAGTAGGACTTACTATTTTCTACAGTCCTAAAAAGGTTATTGCACAACAGATGGTAGATGAAACTGTTGTAAGGCGTTCGAAAGAAAACACTACAAAATTACGTGTAGAAAACGAAAAGAAATAAGGTGTTACTATGATTAAAGAAGCAATTGGTGTTGCATCTACAATAGATGAAGCAAGAAAAATAGCAACCCAGAACCTTAATGCACCTATTGATGCTGATGTTAAGGTTGAAATTATAACAATGCCAAAGAAAAAGGTTTTAGGCCTTTTCGGTGGCTCAGATGCAAAAGTTAAGGCTTTTTATGATGATGGTGTAGAAGAAGTTAAAAAAGCACCTGAGAAAAAGCAAGAGAACAAAAAAGCAGAGTCTAAAAAAGAAAATAAACCTGCTAAAAAAGAAATTCAAAAAGTAAAAGAACCTGAAATCGACCTTTCAGGTATTGAAGCAAAAGAAACAGATGCTACAAATTATCTCAAATCAATTCTTGTTGGTATGGGATTCAGCGATGCAAATGTAACTGTTAAAGAAACAGAAGAAGATTTATTCTTTGAAATCACTTGTAGTGAAGACTATGGCAACATTATCGGCAGACGCGGTGAAACACTTGATGCTCTTCAATATCTTACAAGACTTTTTGTTAACCGTGCAGATAAAGAGGGTAAAAGAGTTGCACTTAATGTTGGTGATTACAGAAAACGCCGTGAAGAAACTCTTAAGTCACTTGCAAAACGTCAGGCACAACGAGCAATTAAATATCGCAGAAGTTGTGTGCTTGAGCCAATGAATCCTTATGAACGTCGTATTATTCATACAGCTGTTCAGGAAATCAGTGGTGTTTCATCACATTCAGTAGGTGAAGGCGAAAACAGAAGAGTTGTTATTGTTTCTGATGATTGTGATAATCAAAAACGCGGAGGTTACTCAAGAGACCGTCGTGGCAATAACAGTGGCAGAAGAGATAACAGAAGACAACAGTATGTTCCGGAAACTCCAAAAGAACCAAGAGAACAGAAAGTAGATGCTACAGGTTCTTCACGTTATGGCAAAATCGAACCAAAACATACAGCGGAATAATTTTCACTTGACAACCCGAATTTTTAGGTATAATATAAATTATATAGTTTAAATCTATGATTAAGAGAGTAGGAACGGAGCGTTTCTTCAGAGAGCGTACCGGTTGGTGAAAGGTATGAGTTACACCGTTCTGAAGACCACTTATGAGTGCTTTATGAAGCGAATTTACGATAAATAAAGCCGTTTTAGTCGCGTTAAGACTTTCTCGAGTGGCAGTATTATGCTGCAATTTGGGTGGAACCGTGGAGTATTATGCTTCATCCCATGTTTATGGGGTGAAGCATTTTTTATTTTATATTTTGTATTTATGAAAGGTGGAATATATATGATTAAGGTTACACTTCGTGATGAAGTAAAAGAATTCCCAAAAGGTACTACACCGGCTGATATCGCAAAAGAAATCAGTATGGGACTTTACAGAAATCTTTGTGCTTGTACAATAAATGGTGTAATGGCAGATGTGAGAACAGAATTAAATGAAGATTGTGAGGTTAATCTTCTCACTTTTGAAAGTGAAGAGGGTAAACACGCATTCTGGCATACTGCATCTCACATTTTAGCACAGGCAGTAAAAAGACTTTATCCTGAAACAAAGCTTGCAATTGGTCCTGCAATTGACAATGGTTTCTACTATGATTTTGATTCAGAAGTTTCATTTACACCTGAAACCCTCGAGAAAATTGAGGCAGAAATGAAAAAAATCGTAAAAGAAGATATTGAACTTGAAAAATTCCTTGTTGAGCCGGATGAAGCAATTAAACTTATGGAAGAAAAAGGCGAAATTTACAAGGTAGAACTTATTAAAGAACACGCAGGCAAAAATGAACCTATCAGCTTCTATAAACAAGGTGAATTCTGCGATGTTTGTGCGGGTCCTCACATTCTTTCAACAGGTAAAGTGAAAGCAATTAAACTTACTGCTTGTACTGGTGCTTACTGGCGTGGTGACCAGAATAACAAAATGCTTCAGAGAATTTATGGTACAGCATTCCCTAAAGCATCTGAATTAGAAGAACATCTTTTAAGAATTGAAGAAGCAAAAAAACGTGACCATAATAAATTAGGCAGAGAACTTGAGATTTTCACAACAGTTGATTCTATCGGACAGGGGTTGCCTATACTTCTTCCGAAGGGTACATTTATCGTGCAGACACTTCAGAGATTTGTTGAAGATGAAGAAGCGAGAAGAGGATGGGTTCGTACAAAGACACCTCTTATGGCGAAGAGCGACCTTTATAAAATTTCAGGTCATTGGGACCACTATAAAGATGGTATGTTCGTATTAGGTGATGAAGAAAAAGATAACGAAGTATTTGCACTTCGTCCAATGACTTGTCCATTCCAATATCAGGCATATTTAAACAGAGCGCGTTCATATCGTGATCTTCCGATGCGTCTTGCAGAAACTTCAACACTTTTTAGAAATGAATCTTCAGGTGAAATGCACGGACTTATTCGTGTAAGACAGTTCACAATTTCAGAAGGTCACCTTATGTGTACTCCTGAACAACTTGCAGATGAATTTGAGCGTTGCCTTGACCTTTGCATATTTATGCTCAAAACTCTCGGTCTTTATGAAGATGTTTCATACAGATTCTCTCAATGGGACCCGAATGACAGAGAAAAATATATTGGTACAGAAGAACAGTGGAATGAAGCTCAGGGTATTATGAAAGAAATTCTTGATAACCTTAATATTGATTATAAAATCGGTATTGGTGAAGCTGCATTCTATGGTCCTAAACTCGATATTCAGATTAAGAATGTTCACGGTAAGGAAGATACTTTAATTACAATTCAGATTGACCAGATGCTTGCTGAAAAATTCGGTATGGAATATGTTGCAAAAGATGGTACAAAGAAAAATCCGTATATTATTCATCGTACATCTATTGGTTGCTACGAAAGAACTCTTGCACTTCTTATAGAAAAATATGCGGGTGCATTCCCGATGTGGCTCGCACCTGAGCAGATGAGAATTCTTCCTATTTCGGAAAGACATCACGATGCTTGTTACGAACTTAAAAACAAACTCGAAGCAAACGGTCTTCGCGTAACAGTTGATGACAGAGCAGAAAAAACGGGCTATAAAATCCGTGAAGCACAACTTGAAAAGATTCCTTATATGCTTATTCTTGGTGATAACGAAATTGAAAATGGATCACTTTCGGTAAGAAGCAGAAAGAATGGCGATATGGGCTCAATGAAAGTCCAGGAATTCGTTGCCATGGCGATAGAGGAAGTTGAAACAAAAAAGCTGTAAGAATGCAGAAGTCTATTTTGAATTGAAAATTGAAAATTTCGGAAGGCTTCGCCTTGATTATATTTAATTGAATAAAAACAACAAGTTCTATCATTTTTAGTTTACGAAAAACTTTAAATGATAGAACTTTTTATTTTTAGTAAATATATAATAGCCAACGCAGTTCCGAAATTCTGCACTCTGCCTTCTGCATTTTCGCGTAGCGAGCCCACTGCCAACTAAAAAACCTGTAGAGTTTTCACTCTACAGGTTTTTGTTTAGTTTAAATTATTCAGCTTTAGGAGCATAAAGGTCCTTAAGTCTGAGAAGGTGTTCGTATCTCTCAGTTGCTGTTTTCTCTGAAAGTGCGAAGAGTTCTTCAGC
>JAFSBS010000386.1 GCA_017437165.1 Clostridia bacterium | reverse complement strand
TATAATTACTTCGTACTTGATTCTGTTACCTTTTACTTATTTTGCATTTTATGTTTTTACACTTGATTTTAGAAATTTTTATCTGTTAGTAGCATCACTTTTAATGCTACTTACAATTATCTTTAAAAAGTAACTTATTTTACTTGATAATTCTCCGATTTTATTGTAAAATTATGTAGAATGATTTTATTATATTATTGGAGAATTTTTATGTTGCACAAACAAATTGAAAGTATATTGCCACTTGTTCAAAAACCTGCACGATATACAGGTGGTGAATTGAATTCGGTTGTAAAAAACAAAGAAAATATTGATATTCGTTTTGCTTTCTGTTTTCCGGATACTTATGAAATTGGTATGTCACACCTTGGATTGAAAATTTTATACGGACTTATCAATTCAAGAGAAAATTTCTGGTGCGAAAGAGTGTTTGCACCAGATAGTGATATGGAAGAAATAATGCGTAAAAATAATATTCCGCTTTTCGGACTTGAAAGTCGTGACAGTTTAAAAGATTTTGATGCTGTTGGTTTCACTCTACAGTATGAATTGTCTTTTTCAAATGTTCTTAATATGTTAGACTTAGCCGGTATTCCCGTAAGAAGTAAAAATCGTGGTGATTCTCTTAGTGATAATCCGATTATAGTAGCGGGTGGTCCATGTGTTGCTAACCCTGAACCTTTAGCTGATTTCATTGATGTATTTGAAATCGGCGAAGGTGAAGAAGTGATGCTTGAATTTTTAGATTTATTAAATGAGTATAAAACGAAAAATGCATCAAGAAAAGAATTTTTAATTGCAGCTTCACACATTGAAGGTATTTATGTACCATCTCTCTATGATGTTACTTATAACGAAAACGGCACAATTAAAGAAATTGTCGCTAATGATGGAGCGCCAAAAGTAATAAATAAACGAGTTGTTTCTGATTTAGATGATATTTATTATCCGGAAAATTTTGTTGTTCCATTTGTGGAGGTAGTTCATGACCGAGTTGTTCACGAAATTTTTCGTGGTTGTATCCGTGGTTGCAGATTTTGTCAAGCTGGATTTTGGTACAGACCAATTAGAGAAAAGTCTGTTGAAACAATAAGTAAACAAAGTCAGAAAATCGCTTGTGAAACAGGTTATGATGAACTTTCCCTTTGTTCGCTTTCAAGTAGTGATTATACAAGAATTACAGAATTATTAGAATCGCTTTTAAGTTGGGCTGCTCCACAAAAAATCAATGTTGCTCTGCCCTCATTGAGAATAGACAACTTTTCTGATGAGTTGCGTGAGAAATTAGCTTTAGTAAGGCGCTCTGGTCTTACATTTGCTGCTGAAGCCGGTACACAAAGGCTGCGTAATGTTATAAACAAAAACATAACAGAGGATGAGATTTTAGGAACTTGCAGAAAAGCATTCCAAGGTGGGTGGACTGCAGTTAAATTGTATTTTATGATTGGTTTACCGACAGAGACAGATGAAGATGTTGTGGGTATTAACGAACTTTGTCAGAAAGTTGTTGAAGAGTTTTATAGTAACCCGGATAAACCCAAAGGAAAAACTGTCAGCGTAAGTGCAGGTGTTTCTTCATTTGTTCCGAAGCCTTGTACTCCATTCCAATGGGAACCACAGGACTCACGCGAAGAAATCACAAGAAAACAACAACTCTTAAAAGATACTGTAACCTCTAAAAAAATTACTTTTCGTTTTCACACAACTGACCAAATTTTCCTTGAAGCTATTTTTGCGCGTGGTGACAGAAAACTCTGCGATGTTATTGAAACAGCTTGGAAAAATGGTTGTACTTTTGATAGTTGGGACGATAAATTTAAATATGATATATGGATGGAATCTTTTAAAGAATGTGGTATTGATACAGAGTTTTATGCAAATCGTCGTCGTTCTTATGATGAAATTTTACCTTGGGACCACATTAACTCCGGTATAACTAAAGAATTTTTGATTAAAGAAAACGAAAAAGCAAAAAGAGCAGAGACATCAAAACATTGTCGCGAACAATGTAATGCTTGTGGCTCAAATAAATTGAACGGGGGTAAGTGTGATGCGCTCTGTAAGAATATGGTTCACTAAAAAAGATACTGCTAAATATATATCACACCTTGACTTGACCCGTTGTATGATAAGGGCTTTCAGAAGAACTGATATTCCACTCTGGTACACAGAAGGTTTCAACCCACACCCACATCTTGTTTTTGGGCTTTCTTTACCATTAGGTGTAGAAGGTGAGTGTGAGATTTTAGATATCAGACTCAGCGATGAAAGTTATCCTAACGAAAAAGTTATTTCTGAATTAAACAGGGTTACTGTACCGGGAATAAAATTTTTAAGAATTGCTGAACCTGAATACAAACCGTTATTTATTACTTCAGGACTTTATGAAATGAAGTTGTTTTCGAACGACGGTTCTAACATTAAAGATGATATTTTAAACAAAATTGAAAGTGAAAATATTTTAATACACAAAAAAACTAAAAAAGGTGAAATTAAAGAAATCAATGTTTCTGAACATTTAACTGAATTTGATATAATAAAAAGTGAAGACAACGAATTGCATTTTTCCTTTATTTTACCCGCAGGAAACGATTTCACAATCAATCCAATTTTGTTTAAAGATGCATTATTAGAAAATTTTTCACAAGAAAACATCTGTTGGTCCATTAAAAGAAACAGACTTTTATTAAAAGATGGCAAAGAATTCAGATAAACTTATGTTTTTAAACATATAATTTATGGGTGGTTAAATTGAAAAAACTCATAATATTATGTTTATTAGTTATATTCTGCTTTATTTTTTCAATCAACTTTATAAATTATAATAATTCTGATAATACATCATCAGGAAATAATCTGCTTGTCAAAAATCCTACTATAATTATTGATGCGGGTCATGGTGGGTTTGATGGTGGTACTTCAACTGATGATGGGGTAACTGAAAAAGGAATTAACTTAAATATTTCATTATTTTTAAAGGATTATTTAGAATTCTTTGGTTTTAATGTTGTAATGACTCGTGAAAGCGATACCTCAACAGAATCTGAAGGTTTAACAACCATTCGTAGTAAAAAAACATCTGATTTGCATAACAGAATGACTCTTATGGAAAGTACAGATAATGCAGTGTTTGTCAGCATTCATCAAAATCATTTTTCTTCATCAAAATATAAGGGCGCCCAGGTGTTTTATTCGTCAAATTTCAGTGAGCAAAGTTCATTACTCGCAGAAAATATTCAAGATAGTATCGTTTATTATTTACAAAAAGACAATACAAGGCAAATTAAACCATGTGGCACATCTGTATATTTGATTTATAAGGCGGTTAAACCCGCAGTGCTTGTTGAATGTGGATTTCTTTCAAACGAAGAAGATGCGCTTAATTTACAAAATGAAATATATCAAAGGAAAATGGCTCTTTGTATCGCTATAGGAATTTTAAATTATTGTGAAGGTCAGTGAAATTTATGGCTTCTAAGCAAAAATCAATTTATATATGTACTAATTGCGGTTACGAATCTGCAAAATGGTATGGAAAATGCCCATCATGTAATGAATGGGGTACTTTAGACGAAGAAACAATTATTAAAGAAACTAAAACAACAAAAAAAGTAAGTTCCGGTAGTTTAAAAACTTCTAATGTTTTAAAATTAAATGAAATTGATTCGTCCACCGAATTCAGGTATAATACAGGAATTTCTGAATTAAACCGTGTATTAGGTGGTGGACTTGTAAAAGGTTCTTTAGTACTTTTATCAGGTGACCCGGGTATTGGTAAATCAACACTTTTACTTCAGATTTGTAATTATCTTTCAAAAGATTTAGCTGTTCTTTACGTTTCAGGTGAAGAATCAGCTTATCAATTAAAAATGAGAGCAAAAAGACTCGGCGTAAAATCAGATAATCTTTCTGTAATGTGTGAAACAGATGCTGAGATTGTTTGTG
>JAFSBS010000385.1 GCA_017437165.1 Clostridia bacterium | reverse complement strand
GGAAGTTCAATTCGAAGTCCCGGTGGATGTGGGGAGTACGATAAGCAAGATTGACCATAAAGACCTTAAAATTCTTGATAATTCCGTGCTGTACAACTTCATATTCTCTTTTTTTAGATAAAGAATGGTTTTTTGCTGTATTCATGGGATGTTCCTTTCCAAACAGTGATTTGTGAATTCGGCTTTCTTTTTATTTATTATCTGAAAAAGCAAAGGTGCAGTCAAGTAAAAGCTAGAAGAAAAAAGCAAATTAGTCTACCTAAAAAAGCAAACAACACAAAGAAATAAAAGGGAGGATTTTTTATACTAAAAACATGTAATGTATTGTGACGTGAAAATAAAAGAAAGAGAGGGTATTTTATGTCAGCATTTAAATTTTCGGTAGGGCCTTGGAACGTTCATGCAGGAGCAGATTCCTACGGACCGGAGACCAGAAATGAAATCGCATTCGAGGAGAAGATCAAACGTTTTGCAGAGATTGGTTTCTCCGCAATCCAGTTCCTGACGAATGGAAAAAGGGTTCTGTTAAAGGTGTCAGAGCAAGAGGTAATATAACATTTGATATTTCTTGGGAAAATTCAGTTCTCAAATGCGCAAAAGTTACTGCAGAAGACAATTGTACATTAAGAATTAAATTAAACAAAAAAACAGAAAACCTCAAAATAAACAAACTGTTTACTTTTGAAAATGATTGTCTGAAAGCAGAACTTTCAAAAGGTGAAACAATAGAATTCACTAACTGTTAAGTCTTAAAACACTATACCTGCAACCACCGGTTGCGAAAATTCAAGTTAAACTTTATTGAAAAACCCCCTCGTGTGTGATATATTTTGTATAGAAAAAAAGAATGTATATCGCACAAGGGGGTTTTTTATGAAATTAGATGAAAAAATTACTTTATTCAGAAAAAAGAACGGGCTTTCACAAGAAGAGTTGGCAGAAAAAATCGGGGTTTCGCGTCAGGCGGTGAGCAAATGGGAAACGGGTGATGCTCTGCCTGAAATTACAAAACTAAAGGCACTTGCAGACACTTTTAATGTGACGGTAGATTTTCTTTTAGATGAAAGTAAAACCGAGTTTTTACAACAAAATGAATCACCAAGTGTCACTATGCTTGACAAGTATGCCGACAAAATTGACAATTGTGTTGGTAACCTTTCAAATAAATCGGGGACATTCTTTAAAAAATATGGTTGGATTTCGGGCATCATCTTAATTGTTTTGGGACTTTACAGAATTCTGACCTGCGTTTTTGCTATTACACCCTTTTTCCGATTTAATTTTATTGATAGTTCAATATCAAGCTTTGCTCTGATTATTTCCATCTTTCAGATTCTTATAGGCGTTGCCTTTACTGTTGGTGGAATAATAGTAATAAAAAAATTCAAACCTAAAAAATCGTAACAAAAAACAGACTGTAAAAAACTTTCGTTTTTTACAGTCTTGCTATTTATTCTTCAAAAAACTTTTCCATTTCTTTTACTATGTTACTTTCTCCTGAGTAAAATTCCACGACAGTGCATTTTAAAAGTTCAAAACTATCTGTAACACCTATTACATAACTATCTTCGCGGAAAACACCTTTATACTGTGGCGGTACACAAAATTCAAGATTATCTGAAACAACATTTTCAAAAATTATTTCTTCATCACCAAAAAAACGGGTATTCTCAAAACAATATCTTAAAATCACTTTGCTTGAATCATCTTTATCGCAATCTGAAACAAACACTTTATATTTTAACCCTTTTGCAATTTGCTCCCCAAACTCATCAGGTAATTTAAAGATACCGCCTTCATTTATTTTTATTTTGTATTGCCCTAAAAAATGCATAAATTTACTCTCCTTATTTTTCTGTTTTAATTCTATCATATTCATTTAAAATTTCAACATAAAATTTTGTAGCATCAGAATAATTGAGCATTGCATTTATTTGTTTTGTATAGTACAATTCAAATTGAATAAAGTGTAAAAGGATGTTTTTTATGAAAAAGATTATTGCAATATTTTTATTATTATCTTTACTTTTAATTTCGGGTTGTACAGTGGCAGACTCAGAAAAAACTCCTGAAGATTCTGTTTCTGCAACCACCAAGACAACAACAGAAAAAAGTGATGAAAACAAACAGATTTCTCTTACAGAAAAGTACATTGCAGAAATTGAAGCACCATATAAAGACAAACTTGAAAACGGCGAATTAAGTAACTACGAAGTCGGTGTTGTTTCGGAGGAATATAGCCAAAAATGGCGTCTTGTTGCAGATGAATACTATAACAAAATTCTCCAAAAACCTGAAGAATATTTATACGATAAAGGGCTTTTAAAATCATCTGTTATAAATATGAAAGAAAATTGGGACAAATACAGCGAACAAGAAAAAGAAGATTACCACAATTTATTAGTTTCAATTCACGGAGGCGGAACAATTGTTGGTCCTGATACTGCTAAGTATAAATATGAATTAGAAAAGCAATGGGCATTAAAAATTCTTGCAATTGCAGAAAGATTACTTTTAGATTAAAAGAAGATGTTTTATGATTTATATTACAGATAAAATTACCGCACTTTTCTATGATGTTATAAAATTGAGTTAACCAACATATTATATTTATCTGTTTTCCGGTAACACTAATAATACTTCATTACTTAAAGGAGTGTTATTATGTTCAAGCACGAAAAACAGCTTTTTCATCCCGTTGAAATTGAAAGACCAAACCCACAATATGCTGCGCTTTTACAAGAGCAATTAGGTGGTGCAAATGGTGAACTTAAAGCCGCAATGCAATATATGTCACAAAGTTTCAGAATTAAAGACCCTGAAATAAAAGATTTGTTTTTAGACATTGCCGCTGAAGAATTGGGACACATGGAAATGATTGCCCAGACTATTAACCTTTTAAACGGTCACGATGTTGATGCCTCTCAAGTACCTGCGGGTGAAATTCAGACTCACGTTCTTTTAGGACTTAACCCGGGCCTTATTAACGCTTCGGGCTACTCCTGGACCGGTGACTATGTTACCGTTACAGGTGACCTTTGTGCAGATTTACTTTCTAACATTGCATCTGAACAGCGTGCAAAAGTTGTTTATGAATATCTTTACAGACAAATTAACGACAAAAAGGTTAAAGAAACAATTGATTTTCTCTTAAACAGAGAAGAGGCACACAACGCTATGTTACGCGAAGCCTTCAATAAAGTTCAGAACAGCGGTTCAAATCAAGATTTCGGAACTACTAAAGCCGCTAAAATGTATTTCAGTATGTCAGAACCTTCCCCTAAAGACAGTAACTTTGAAGAATTCAAAAGCACCCCGCCGTCATTCAATTAAAAATTATTCCCGTGAGCATTTTGATTAGTGTTCACGGGATTTTTTGCGTTTCACAAATTTTTACTATTATTTTTATACAATATACTTAATTGAATAGTTTAAAATTCTATTGTATAATTATTTATATTTATTGTCGGAGTGATTTTATGCAAAACGAAAAACTTTACATTTTAACTTACGAGCACGGTGGTTATGTTCTTTGGAAAGACGAAGTCAAGCCACGCCTTTTGAAGATTTTTGACTGGCTCGAAAAATACCCAAAATTAAGAATTGGTCTTGATTATGAGTCTTTTACTTTTGACGAATTTTCAAAATGTGATAAAGAAGTTGTTGAATTAACTCAAAAATTACTTAAGAAATATCCTGACAGAGTTGGTCTTGGTGCTACTACTTATGGTCAACCGTTGTCTCTTACAATAAATGACGAATCAAATGCCCGACAACTTTCTTACGCAGTAAAAACTAACTTGAAATATTTTAATAAAACTCCTGATGTTTATGCAATTTCAGAATTTGCTTTAAACAACCAGACACCACAGCTCATTTCACTTTGTGGTTATAAGGCGGCGCTTTTACGCTCTCACGTCATGGGTTACGGATACCCAAAAACATACGACAGTTCCTGGGG
>JAFSBS010000384.1 GCA_017437165.1 Clostridia bacterium | reverse complement strand
GAGTTCATATTTATCTTTAAGTTCTGCTATTTTTTTCATATCATCTGAATTATGGTGAAAATGCAAAGCGTCACCACTTTTCCAACGGTCAACCAGTAAAATTGTTTCTTTATCGCTTACTGAATAAAAATATTCGTAACTTTCGTTACCATCTTTATTCCTTATCTTGTCTGCTAAACCGCTTTTTTCCATTTCTTCCATAAACATTTTTGCGGCACCGTTCTTGCCCTTGTAATATAAATTTAAAGTTATACTCATAAAATCACCTTTTCCGTTTTTTACTATTGTCTCAAAGAAAAGGATGATTATTCATATTTAGGAAAACAGAAATTAAAAATCCCGGAAGGCTTCGCGATAATTTAATTTATTACACTCGATTGGTATATTATTATAAAAAAACGCTCCCACTACTGCGGGCGACCACAGGTCTGCCCCTACCATAGTGGGAGTTAATTTTTCAGTTCATTTACAGTTATAAGTAACCTTAAAACGAAACAACATAGCTATTTTTATTGATATCAAATAACAATTGCCAACGCAGTTGCGACAATTCCGAATTATAATTTGTATTTATTATCGTCCTGCCAACAAAAGCACAAGAAATACAAGAAGAAATCCTGAAATTACAGAACCGAATAACGCAATTGTTCCTTTTATAGATTTTAAAATCTGTAATTTTTTCATTGTAAGAAATTCGTTTATTTCCCTCTCGTTCAAATCCGGTTCATACACTGTATAAAATTCAGAATCAGAATTTTTACCGTCAGAATTTCTGTAACGGAAAACACCCTGTGGTAAATCCTGACCATCTTCAATATAGCGTTTGAATGCTCTGTTTTCTTCTTCACTACAAGGAATCCTTTGTAATAAATCGAACTCAAAACGCATTGTACGAAGTTCTGTTCTTAAATCTTTTCTGTTGTTTGCCATATTTCACACCTCTGAACAATATGTTGAACAATTAACAATATTTTAACACTATTTATATAAATATGCAAGTACAAATGATAAAAAATACAGAGCAATCTGTATTTTTTATCATTTAACATATTCAATTTTTTCAAATTTATATTCATCAGTTGTATCGCCATCACAATAATAAAAGTCAAAACCATTATCGTTCCAGACAATTTTATAATCATTATCTTTAATTGATGATACACAATCATCAGTAGAACAAACAGCAATTTCTTCTATAAAAAATGGTGATGTTTGCTCATAGAATTTTATTATTCCCGCTTGAAAAATATCTACCTCTGATACTAAAACTATATGTTTATTATCTGGTGAAACTATCTCTATGTATGTTTCAGTTTTATAAAAAAGCACCTGAATTAAACAAGCATACGACAATAATGCTAATACCACTGCAATTGATACAGAAGAAATTAATTTATTTTTTATATTCTTTATAATTAGTAACACTAAAGGCACAGCAAATAAGATTATCGCAATCACACATAGCAACGGTGATATATTCGTGATATTTAACTTAAAAACAGGAAGATAAAAAAACATATCGTTATTTTCTAATATATCTAATATTAAACATGGCAAAAAAAGCACTGCTGATAAACAAAAAAATATTTTTGATAACTTTGGTACTATAATTCTATTTTTCATATTAACCCTCTTCCTTGCGTGCATAGTATCACTTATTCTCCTCGTTGTCAAGTTTAAAACCCAACCTAAAGAACAAACTTCTTCAGGTTAGGTTTGTGATATAAAAATCATTCACCTTTATAAGTAGGTGCATTTTTGGGTGTAGTACCCTTAACTACTTTATGGTAGTAGCTATATGTCATAGGTGTATCTTTTGAGAGATTTCCTGCATCTGTTACCTGACCTAAAAAGATTGTATGGGTGTCTGTTTCCATAGTGTTAATAACTTTACAGGTT
>JAFSBS010000383.1 GCA_017437165.1 Clostridia bacterium | reverse complement strand
TGTTTAGAATTAATTTAAAATGAAAGAAAGGAGTTTTTTCTATACTGTACCTCTCTTCGAAGAGAGGGGGACTATTCTTTTCATAAAATAGTTGATTGTATTAAGTTTTCAGGCGATAGATATATTTTGAATTATAAAAAATTAAATCGGAATGGTGGAGAGTTCTTCGCCTCGCGTTACCCTCTTTTATTGTAGTTAGTCGGTTTATTTATATATTATATTTTTTAATTTGTTTCTCCACCGACTAACTGCAAATTTTAAAACCACCTCGTGTCAAAGAACTCTCCACCACCCAAAGAACAATACAAATTTAATAAAACTCTCTACTCGCTTGAAAGTGAATGTAAATGAGAAAACAAAGAAAAGGCGGTCCCCCTCTCTTCGAAGAGAGGAACACCGTCACATTTAATTTTTCATTTCATTTTAAATTTTTCTTAAACCAAAATGATAAAACTTTTAATCTAAAACCTAACACCTGATCACTGCTTGAAGAACTCGCAGAATGCTCTGTAAGCCATATACAAATCGAGTTTTGAAATAACTTCGTAAGGTGCGTGCATTGAAAGAACAGGAACACCTAAGTCAACTACATCAACATCGAGTGAAGCAACATATTTTGCAACTGTTCCGCCACCGCCTGCGTCAACTTTACCGAGTTCACCAATTTGCCATACGACACCCGCTTTGTCGAGCATTGAACGTATTTTACCCATATATTCAGCGGAAGCATCACTTGTACCGGATTTACCACGTGCGCCTGTGTATTTCGTGATAACAACACCTTTGTTGATTTCTGAACAGTTATTTTTTTCAAATACATCACAGAAAGTCGGGTCAAGTGCAGAATTAACATCAGCAGAAAGACATTCACTTTTTGCTAAAATGTCATAGCCTTGTACACCCTCAATTTCACCTAATTTATAAATAAAGTTTTCAAGGTAATCTGAATTAAGACCTGTGTTTCCATCTGAGCCTGTTTCTTCTTTATCCGCAAGAACTGTAACAGTTGTGTAGTTCGGATTTTCAACCGCTAATGAAGCCATTACTGCAGGGTAAGCACATACTCTGTCATCGTGACCGTAAGAACCGATTAAACTTCTGTCAAAACCAATATCAGATGCTTTAAATGCAGGTACTGCTTCAAGTTCTGCACTTAAAAAGTCCGCTTCAACAATACCATATTTTTCGTTGATAAGTTTCATAATATTGAGTTTTACAAGTTCACCGCCTTCGCCATCTTTAAAAGGACGACTACCAACTAAAATGTTTAACTCTTCGCCTCTTATACCGTCTGACAATGTTCTTTTGCCTTGCTCTGCACCTAAATGTGGCAAAATATCTGTAATAACAAATTTAGGTTCATTATCTTCTTCACCAAGGTTTATTTCAACAACAGAACCATCTTTTTTTACAACTACACCGTGAAGTGCAAGCGGAATTGTAACCCATTGATATTTTTTAATACCGCCATAATAATGAGTTTTAAAAAGTGCTAATTCATCTTTTTCATAAAGCGGGTTTGGTTTCAAATCAAGACGTGGTGAATCTATATGAGCAGCAGAGATTTTAACGCCTTCCTTTAATGACTTTTTACCCATTACTGTAAGAATAATTGATTTATTACGATTTACATAATAAAACTTATCGCCTGCTTTATATTTTTTTGTTTCGTCGTATTTTTTATAACCATTTTTTTCTGTAATCGCTACAACAGATTTTACTGCTTCTCTTTCTGTTTTTGAAGAATCAAGGAACTTTTTGTAATCTTCACAGAATTTGTCTGCCTTTTTAATTTCAGTTTCTTTTAAAACTTCACCGGCATTTTCTGATTTGTAAAACAAATTCTTTTTTAATTCGTCCATCTTTTTATTTGCCATTTGTAACACCTCTTAAAAAATATCTTTTATTAACTGAGCCATTTCATTCTCAAGTGAGAACGGCTCGTAGTTTCTTATAATATAATCTGCCTTATCATCATAAAATTTGTCATCTTTCTGACCATTTATTCTTATTATAGCATCTTTTTCTGAAATATTATCTCTCTTAATAATGCGTTCTTTTCTTATATCTTCAGGTGCAGTAACAACAATTAACTTGTCACAAGTGTCTGCGTACCCTGATTCTATTATTGCCGCCGCATCAACAATTACTACATCGTGTGTTTTAAAGGCTTCATTTGCTTCACTTTGTATTTTATCATTGATTGCAGGGTGCATTATAGAATTTAAAAGTGCAGTTTTTTCAGGTGTAGCAAAAGCTTTTTCAGCAAGTTTTTTACGATTTAACGCACCATTTTCCAAAATATCCTCACCAAAATTTTTAGCGAGTGTATCTAAAAGAATAGGATTATCAACTAAAATT
>JAFSBS010000382.1 GCA_017437165.1 Clostridia bacterium | reverse complement strand
TCTTCACAGACCACCAGGACGTGAAGCTTACCCGGGTGATGTTTTCTACCTTCACTCAAGACTTCTTGAAAGAAGTGCCTGTCTTTCTAAAAAATTAGGTGGCGGTAGTATTACTGCATTACCTATTGTAGAAACAACAGGCGGTAATATTTCTGCGTACATACCTACCAATGTAATTTCTATTACAGATGGGCAGATTTATTTGGAGAGCGAATTGTTCCACAGCGGTATGCGTCCCGCTATCAATACAGGACTTTCAGTTTCCCGTGTTGGTAGAAGCGCGCAGCATAAAGCAATGAGAAAAGTTTCAGGTACACTCCGTATTGAACTTTCTCAATACAGAGAAATGGCTATTTTCACCCGTTTTGGTAGTGATGTTGATGAATCTACTGCTAAACTTTTGAAAAAAGGTGAATGCCTTACTGAACTCCTGAAACAAGGTAAGGGTGAGCCATTAGACTTATTTAAACAAGTTGCTATTCTTCTTGCCTACAAACTCGACGTATTTGAAAATGTTCCTAAAAAGGAAATCAAAGAAAGAGCAAGTGAACTTATAGAAATGCTTCAAAGTAAATACCCTGATTATGCAAAAGAAATAAACAAAACGGGTGATATTACTGATGCAATTGAAAAGATTTTCACTAAAACAATGTTGGAGTTTAAACAATGAGTAACGCTAACGAAATCAAGCAACATCTCAAAGCAGTTGAACAGACAAGAAAAATAACAAATGCTATGTATTTGTTATCTACTTCACGAATGAAGAAGGCTATGCAAAGCATTGACTTTAATCTTTTTTATTTACAAAGACTGCGTACTACAATAAAAGATATTCTCTCAAAAACAAAAAACAATAACTTAACTAACAAATTCATTGAAGAACAAAATATGGGAAGTGCTGTTTTTGTTGTTGTAACTTCTGACAAGGGGCTTTGCGGAGGTTACAATTCAAGTGTTGTAAATTTAGCACTCGAAAAAATGAAAGAACATAAAAATCCCATGGTTATATCTCTCGGCATTATTGGTGACCGACTTTTTAAAAACCATGGAATTGAACCTGCTTACTCATGGTATGGTGCTTCACAACACCCTACCCTAAACCTTGCAGGTCAGGTTGCTTCAAAACTCATTGAATTGTTTTTAACCAATGATTACAGAGAAGTTTACTTAGTTTATACCGAATATGTTTCTTCATCTGTGCAAGCACCTTGTGTAAAAAGACTTTTACCACTTTTAAGGCGAGATTTTCTCGATATTGATTATGAAAGTGATAAACGTGCGCAGGTGATTTACGAACCTTCGGTTGAAGTTGTTTTCGAGCAGATTGTTTATCAATATGTGACGGGATTTATGTACGATGTATTTATGCAATCGGCAGTAAGTGAAAATATTGCCCGAATGAATGCAATGCAGAGTGCTACAAAAAATGCAGATGAAATGATTGAAAGTCTTTCTAAAGAACTTAATGCTGCCCGTCAACTTCAAATCACTAATGAAATAACAGAAATTGCTGCGGCAACAGAATTACAAAAGTGAGTGTATTTTATGAGTATAATTTATAAAGGCGAAATAGTTAAAATTTCCGGTCCTGTTATTGATGTACGATTCAGTGGCAAGCTACCGCCAATTAACACACTTCTTACAATTGAAGGCGCCGACAAGCACATCGAAGTTGCTATGCACGTTGGTAAAAATACTGTCCGTGCAATTGCACTTGAAGCAACTGAAGGTCTTTCGTGCGGATTAAAGGTTGTTTCTGATGGTAATGGTATTATGGTGCCTGTTGGTGACAAAGTTATAGGCAGAGTTGTTGACGTTTTAGGCAGACCAATTGATGGTAAAGGAAAAATTAACGCCGACCACAAGTTACCTATTCACCGAAATCCTCCATCACTTTATGAACAAAAACCTGCTACTGAAGTGCTTGAAACAGGTATTAAAGTTATCG
The DNA here is from genome assembly GCA_017437165.1 of Clostridia bacterium. Taxonomy (GTDB): domain Bacteria; phylum Bacillota; class Clostridia; order Oscillospirales; family Acutalibacteraceae; genus DTU089. The sequence goes on along the minus strand of JAFSBS010000382.1, from coordinate 36 downwards.
ACTTGCTTGTTCCTTATACAAAAGGTGGTAAAATCG
>JAFSBS010000381.1 GCA_017437165.1 Clostridia bacterium | reverse complement strand
ATATTAACTGCAATTAAAACATCAAGATAGATAACCGTTACCATAAAACCACCATTTGCATTATAACTTAAGACCTTCAACTAATTTGCAGAAATAAGTCGATTTTAAAATTTTCGTTGACAGTTACCAAAAATAAGAATACAATAAAACCATCTTAAAAAAGGGGTTACAAAAATGCTTGTTATAAAAAATGCAGATGTTATTTTCTCAGATAAAATAAGAAACGCCGTTGTACTTTGTGATAACGGCAAAATAAAAGATATTGTTGAGCATTATACTGAAACCGCTGATGATAATGTGATTGACGCAAACGGTCTTTATCTTTCACCCGGATTTATTGATATACATGTTCACGGCGGCGGAAATAAAAGTGCAATGAGTACAGATTATAAAGATATAATCGAAATGGCAGAAGCTCACCTTAAATATGGCACTACTTCTATTGTCCCAACAACATTAGCCGCACCAATAGAGCAACTAAAAAACGTTACGCTCTCAATAAAAGAAGCGAGTGAGAAATCTGAAAAAGCAAATATTTTAGGACTTCACTATGAGGGTCCGTATATTTCTTTAAAGTACAAAGGCGCACAAAGCCCTGAAAATATTTTAAACCCAACAAAAAATCCACCCGATGAATTATTTTCATTATGGGATAAAATTTTAATTATGGGGGCAGCACCTGAAGAAGATGGTTGTCTTGAATTAGGTGACAAATTAAAAAAGAGAAATATTGTAGCATCAATTGCCCATTCTGCTGCAAGTTATGAAAAAGTTGAAGAAGCCGTAAAGCACGGTTACAGTGATGTTACCCATATTTACAACGCTTGTACCTCCTGCTTCAAAGAGGGAATTTTCAGAGTTGCGGGCGTAGTTGAAGCAGGACTTGCAATTGATGAAATAACTACACAGGTTATTGGTGATTTAAGGCATTTACCAAAAGGTCTTTTAAAGCTCATTTACAAAACAAAAGGCGTAGAAAAAATGTACTTAATAACTGATGGTCTTGAATTTGCTGCAAGTGATATTAAAGAAAACACTGTTTACACACAAGAAAATGGTATGGGTGTTATTTTTGAAGATGGTGCTATGAAACTTGCTGACCGTTCCGCACTTGCGGGGTCAGTAGCAACACTTAAAGATTGCGTAAAAAATATGTATAAAACGGTTAATATACCGCTCTACGAAGCAGTCAGAATGGCATCTTTAACACCTGCTGAAGTTATTGGCTTCAATAAAACTAAAGGTAAAATCGAAAAAGGGTACGATGCAGATTTTGTTTTGTTTGATGATGACATTAACATAAAAACAGTAATTACAAACGGAAATATTATATAACAAAAGAACGATAAAGGTAGCTTCTACCCTTATCGTTCTTTTTATTTAAGAATTATTATAATCCGTTTTTAATTGACTTCGTGTACCTGAACCAACTATTCCGTCAACATCTAATTTTTTATCTGTCTGATAACTTTTGACTGCTGCAAGTGTGGTCGGGCCGAAATCACCATCAATATCGGTTTGTTTTAAATAGCCCAATTTATAAAGGTGCCATTGTATCCATTTAACACCATCACCCGTGCTGCCACTTCTTATAGTTGAAGTTGGTTCTGCATACGGACACTGTTCTCTGGTTAAATCACTATTTGTAATAACAATGTAATCAGAATGAGCGTAACCTGTATAGGTTGTCCCGTTATAAACCGCTCTTACCTTGTACCAGTCACCTTCACGTTTTATAATATAAACCTGTGTATCCGATTTCAACTGAATAATAACTGTACCGGAAGTATTCGGCTCTGCTCTCACATTGAGTACATCATCAACATTTACTTCACCTAATTGAGTTGCCGCTTCACCTGTTGTTTTTGCAGTAATCTCATTTGTATAAGACGATTGGAAGTGCTGTGTATAGTAAATGTAAGCACAAACTTTATATTTGTAACTTGTACCACTTAATGCAGTAGTATCTGTAAACTTTGTTTCAGATGTTTTCCCTATTGGTGCATACGAACCTGAAATTGCATCATATCTGTAAATTCTGTATCCATCACAGTTGTCAACACCTGTCCAACTCAATGAAACTGATTCATCTGTAACACCTGTAAGTTTAAGATTTGTAGGTGGAGATGTTGATGTTGAAGCATCAAACTGATGATACTTTGAATAGATTGTTGTACCATCTTTAGCGGTTGTATATGCTCTTACCCTGTAAGTTACCTTTGTCGCAGGTGTGCCTACAGTAGCTTTATAAGTCAGAGTATCCGCATCAACAGTTGCAATTTTAACAGCTTTACCGTTTTCATCCAATTTATAAACCTGATAACCCGAAGCATTTTTCACTTCTGTCCATGCCAAATTAAGTGATGTTGTATTACAAGAAGTACATTTTACTGTAGGTCTTGATGCTCTGAAAGCGTCATCTCTTGTCATATCAGCATTCGGCATATTGTTGAACACAGGAATAACAAATGTTTTTGCGGTTGACAAAATACCGGCATCAACATAAGCATTATAAGTGTGTTTTGCTTCACTTGCAGCCGCTCTTACATTTGCCATATATTCATGACTGTAAAGACTGCCCGACTCTTTATTTACATTAAATTTCTGCAAATAACCTGTATATTGATATTTTGAGAACGATGCATAAATATACTGCGCACCATAGTAAATTGATTTGTAAGGGTTGCTCCATGGTCTGCCATAAGTAGTAGTCGGATTAACTGAACTTTTAAGTACATAACCTTTATATGTTTTACCGCTTACAACAGTTGAAACATAATAATAACCGCTTTCTTCTGCTATATAATAAATCGAAGAACTATTCTGTGGAATTGTTACTATTACATCTGCATCCGATTTTGGTTCCTTCAATAATTTTGCGGTTGCTCTCTTTGTATTGAGGTAACCATTAGCCCACTCAAGACCATCAACTGCACCGGTGTATGCACCTATATTATAATAATTATAAATACCATTGTATGGTGCATTTGTACCGCAGGAACCACCTGCATAGGAAGCCTTTGAAGAACCTACTTCCTGAACAATTTTAGACGCAAGATAATACGCACTCATTCCGCTGTCTTTTGCAGCCT
>JAFSBS010000380.1 GCA_017437165.1 Clostridia bacterium | reverse complement strand
CTTCCGCTTGCAAAGAAACCTCGCCACCGGTAAAAGTGACACCGCCATTTTCAAAAAACATCATTCTGCAAGAAGTTATTTCTTCAAAAATTTCCTGAATTGTATATTTTTTCGAATTTTCATTCTGTCTTAAGCCTTCAGGGTTTGAACACCACGGGCAAAACAGATTGCACCCCGATAAGTGATATACAAGTCTGTTTCCGGGGCCATCCTGCGAGTAGTTAAACCCTTTCTGGAACGTGTAAATATAGTCGCTCATAAAAACCTTCTTTATATACGCAATATATATATAATTGTATAGATAAAGTAATTTTACACTAACTGAATATCTATTTCAATCAAAATGTAATTTTAAACTTTACAAAGTTATAAGTAGTATTTTGGTAAATATAACTAATTGTTTCATATTGCTTAAAAAGAAATGCTGTGTTAAAATAAAAGGTACGAAAATTTTGAAAGGTTTTATGTTATGAGCAAATGTAATTGTGGCTATTGTCCGACTATTATTGTTCCCGGTATTGGTCAGTCAAAAGTTGATTTGTATTCTGATGACAATAAAAGAATTAAATGCGCGTGGCCTTTGGATGTTGATACAAAATCCTTTGTTAAAAGAATAATTCCATCAGCAATAGGTCTTTTGATAACGAAAAGAGATAAGGCATTCTGCAAAGCGCTGAAAAAAGCGGTAGCAGAAATGGTGAAACCTTTAAGAGTAAATAAAGAAGGTGTGCCGACAGAAAATCTTCATATTGTTGATTATTCGGGTAATTCTTTAAAGAATTGCAACGCTGACGAAAAGAGATACATATATAAAATGGTGCCAATGGAAACTTTGGCAGAAGTAATTGGTGAAGACCATCTTTATTTCTTTGCTTACCATTCGTTCGGACAGCCTTATGAAACTGCAAAAAGGTTAGATGAATACATTCAGAATGTAAAAAAAGAAACGGGTCACGATAAAGTTAATTTAATCCCCGTTTCATTGGGTGGTTCAATAGCAACTGCTTATTTTGATGCTTACGGCAGTAAGAATGATGTGAACAGAGTTTGCTATTTTGTCCCTGCAACAAATGGTTCAACTTTAATTGCTGATGCTTTTTCTAAAAATATAGATTTGTCAAATCCTGTTTCATTACTCGGTATGTTTTTAGATTCAAATACTGTAGATACATTCACAAAGGTATTAAAAAGATTTAAAGAAGATACCGCAAAAAATATAGTGAATGCGTTTGTAGATGGTATTTTAGAAACCTTCTTAAAAAATTGCCCCGGTATGTGGGCGGTAGTACCAAAAGAAAAATACGAATCAATGAGAGATATGTATTTAGTTGGTGACGAATACAAGGTTTTAAGAGAAAAAACAGACAGATTCTATAAAGCACAGAGTAATCTTCGTGAGATTTTAATAGGCATAGAAAAACAGGGTACAAAGTTTTTTTCAATTTGCGGTTATGATTTACCACTTTTACCATTTGCGGGTACTAAAAATCTCAATTCAGATACAATTGTAGATTTCAAATCTGCATCCTTAGGTGGTTTATCTGTAGGTGCTGATGAAAAATTACCTGAAAATTATGAGCTTGTTTATGACAGATGTCAGAATAAAGAACATAATCATATTTCACCGGAGGGAACGGTTGATTTAGGCACAGCAATTTTTCCTGATTCCACTTTTTGTTTCAGATATCAGGTGCACGATGATACTGCGTATAACGATGTTGCGCTTCTTCTTTGTAAAGAAATTCTTACCAATGAGAAATTTACAGATGTTTATTCAGACCCACGATTCCCACAATTTAACGGTTCAAGAGATGTATTCAGAATAAAATACAGACTTCTTCCGAAGGTAGATGAATTACTTAAAAAAGATTTACCGGCAGAAGTAAAAAACGGACTTTTAAAATCGGTTGAGGAAGTAAACGAGTTGTTTAATAATACTATTATAAAAGACCGCACGGAAGCGGATGAAATAACAAAACGCTTCGATGATATAGTGAAAAAGGCTGAAGAGGTTTAATTTATGGGCAAGTTTTTAAAAATAGCGTTAGGTGCTGCGGCAGTTGGTGCAGGTGTGAAACTTTATAAAATGCCAAACAAAGAACGTGCAGATATGTTCTCAAGAAATTTTGTTAAGGCTATAAGCAAGTTTTCAAACGGACTTCCTGAACCTGTTGTAAATAGTGAGGAAGATGAGGTTTTATCTTTAAGTCAGAAGGATTTAGAAGTAAACGCAACAGAAAATTCAAAATGGGTTCTTGGTTACGCACAAAAAAGCATTCTTCCCGATGATATTTTAACAAAAGAATATTGTATAGGCGGTGTTACACGACTTCCTGCGAGATTTCCTACAGGTGTGCTTGATGATATAAGAGTCCGTGCAATATG
>JAFSBS010000379.1 GCA_017437165.1 Clostridia bacterium | reverse complement strand
GTCAAGGTAAAGAATACCGTGCATTTGCCCTGTAACACCTATTGAAGAAATATCAGTACCATCTGTTATTTCACTTATTGCTTTTTTTACAGTTTCAATAATAACATTCGGGTCTTGTGCTTTTTCAAAATCTAAATTTGATTCGATAAACGAGTCATTTTTGAATGTCGATTTATTGATGATTTTGCCGTGTTTTTCGTCTAAAAGAAGGGCAGTAATTGTAGTTGTACCAATATCAATACCTAAAATACCCATAGCGTTTCTCCTTTTAACAAATTGCAGTTGATTGTGGGTCAAGTCTTGTAATAATATCTTGCTGAATTGCAGGTGATAAATCAAGGAAGTTTACAAAAGTACCGTGAATTCTCATTATGTAAACGCCACTTGGTGCGTATTTTTTTGGTTCTGCTAAAACTTTTCTTAAAATTTCAGCAGTTGTAACATTAACATATAAATAGAATGGTGAAACATTTTTATTGAGTTCGTTGAAGAAAAGGGGTTTCATAACTTTGTTTTTGAATTCAATACCTTTTTCTTCGTAAGATGCAGAAGTGAAATATTTAGGGTCAATACCGAAGTGAGAAGCATAACCGCCACACATTTTATTAAACGGTAATTTCATTAAAGATAATGTTCTGAATCCTAAACCATTCTGCGCCTCACCATATAGTGGGTCAACACCGTAGTTTAACATATCTCTTGATTTTCTGCCGCAAGGCAAAGCACCAACCCAGTAACCATAAAGTAAGTGTGTAGATGGTGTTGAAAAGTCCGGTCTGAAATTATTACCAAGGTAATTCTTTTTACTTCTTACCATATCTGCAATTTTGTTAGTAATTTCAACAGCTTCATTATCGGCTGTTTCATTATTATTGCCGAATTTTGGTGCAGAGAGCAAAAATTCTCGTAAATCTTCATAGCCCTCAAAATTACTTTTTAAAGCATTTAAAAGTCTTTCGGCATCTTCAGGACGTTCTGCTAATAATTTATCAATTGCCGTGAATGAGTCTGCAACAACACTTGTGCCGTGAATAAGGCAACCGCTACCATTATATTTAGTACCTTGATTTTTGGTATCCCTTACATCATAACCTGTTTCAATACCACCCATTACAGTGCTTAAAAATGGTACAGGTAAGTTTGAGATTGCACGTGAAGCACCATTTGCAGCTTTAACCATTTCTTCACAGAAATATTCTGCGTTTTTATAAAATCTTTCACGAACGGTTTTCAAAAGTGTTAAAGCATCTGCGTTGTCGCATGGTAAATCACAGATTCTTTTACCCGTTACTGTTGATACACCATTGTTTAGGGTAAGTTCTAAAATTTTACCTAAATTGAACCAACTGTTAGTAGTATTGCCGTTATCTTTACCCATAATAAGTGGCTCCTGACAACCGGCAATAGATGTATCTTCAATATCATCAATATCAACACCGGAAGCAGAAAGAACCTCGTAAAGTGAATCATCGTTAAAGAGCGACGGTGTAAGGCACCCCGGTGTGAATAAAAATCTGCCTAATTCCTGATATAATTTATCAGGTGTATTCTTATGTAATTTAACAGAAAGAATAGGCTGTGGCAAATTCATGTCGTAATAAGCATCTAAAAGTGCGTAAGTAGTGTCGTTTGTCAAGTCGTTTCCGTCTTTGTCACGACCGCTTACAATTAAGTTTTGTGAAATCGCCCAGCTTCTGTCACCAACATTGAAAAATACAAGAAAATGTTTTAAAAGAGCAGCAGTAGTATCTCTGTCAAGGTTGCTCATTTTTCTGTATGGTTCAAAAATTCTGTCTGCATTACCAACAGAGAATGCAAATGGATTTGGTGCTTGTTCTAAACACATTGTCTGCCATAAAATAATATAACTCTGAATTGCTTCATATAAACTCTCTGCCGGTTCAAAAGGCACTTTACCTAATGTTTCTGCAATAAGTTTGAATTGTTCTTTTTTCTCCACGTCGGCATTTTCTGCCTTTTCTTCTGCGAGTTTTTTATATCTTTCAGAGAGTAAAAGGGCAGTTTCTAAAGATATTTTCATAGCCTCGTAGTTCTCTATCTTTTCTTTATCACAACTGCTTAACTTTTCATCAATATCTTTAAGAAGTTTTTTGATACCGTATTTTAATATTGCTCTCATATCAGGAATTAAATGCCCTGTAACCTGTTCAATAAAGAATGCAACTTCGCCGGTTAAATTTTCACAAGAATTATACACCTCTGTAAGTTCTTTTACGTAGGGCGTTTTTTTGTCAATTTCTCTTAAAGAGTCAATTCTCTCTTTTGTGAATTCACCTGTAGGAGTAATATCATCATAAACGGCAGTAGGGTCACAGTAACCTGCAAAGGTCTCTACTTTAAATGTCGGGTTAATAAGTGCGTAGCTCCTTGCAAAAGCATCGTGCTGAGTACCTGCAAAGATTGCGTTATCGCTTATTGAAAGCGGTAATACTTTTACTGCTTCTTTGAATTTTAAAGCCGCTTTTTTCATTGGTGTATATTTTTTATATTCGTCTTCATATTTACTTTCGGTTTCTTTAATTATAAACCAGCCTGTAAGGTTATTTATTTCTCTTTCTTCTTTAAATAAATCGTTTGCTAAAGCTGTTAGTTTTTTTGCATCAAAATCGTACATAATATCACCTTATGTTTTAATTGTTTTTAAATTACTTTTTTCTAATTCATTTTTTAAAATCGATACTTGTTCTAAAGTTACAAAACCATCAGAAAAAGAGTACGTTAAATTTTCTTTTTCATATTTATCTTTACCATATTCATGATAGGTAAGAATTTCAATGAATATATTGTCACTGTTGCTTTTTTCAGCAAGTT
>JAFSBS010000378.1 GCA_017437165.1 Clostridia bacterium | reverse complement strand
TTACTGTATGCCTTGTCCGCAGAATATAAATATAAGTGGTACATTTTCTGCATATAATACACACTTTACAGGTAATAAATTCTTAGGGTTTAAAGAATATTTAAGGGCAACGGCTTTTAGTGGTAGTAACCCTGCTTCTGCTTGTATAAATTGCGGTAAATGTGAAACACACTGCCCACAAGCGATTGAAATAAGAAAAGAACTTAAAAATGCGGTTGATACATTAGAAACTCCAATGTATAAAACTGCAAGTGGAGTAATTAAAAAATTTAGTAATAAAAAATAAAAAGTTATTATTAGAAATTCAGGTGGTTTTATGAGCAAGGCAAAATATGTAGATACTTCAATCGGTACCGTTGCAGAAGAAGACAGCATTGAGGAATGTCACGGTGGTGGTAAAACCTACCCCGGTGTATCAGTTCCCGGTGGTATGGTTCAACTCTCTCCCGATACTGTTACAGGCGGTGATAATGGTAACGGTTATAACTATTGCCACAATACAATAGAAGGTTTCAGTTTCAACCATATGAGTGGTATTGGTTGGTATGGTGATTTAGGAAATCTTCAGATTATGCCTGTTATTGGTGAAACTGACTTAAGAAGTGGCAGTAATGAACACGTAGAGTTTAAAAAAGGTACAAAAGGCTGGAAGTCGGAGTTTTCTCACGATAGCGAAGTAACAGAAGCCGGTTACTATGCAGTAAAATTAGACCGTTATAATATTTTAGCAGAAGCAACTGCAAATGTTCACACCGGTATGTTAAGGTTTACATATCCTCAAAACGAAAACGCAAGAATTATAATGAATTTTTCTCGCAGAATAGGTGGTAAAGCAGATTTTGAGGAAATAAAAATAGTTAATGAAAATACCATTGAGGGTAAAATTATATGCACCCCAAAAGGCGGTGGCTTCGGTCACGGTCACGGTAAAATCTTTTACGATTTTTATTTTACCTGCGAATTGTCACGAAAACCTTTAAAGATGCAATTCTTTTCAAATGAAGAAATGCAAAGTGAAAATTTACAAGAATTCAGTCACGAAGATGTTGGCTTGATTCTTGATTATGGCGATTCTGTTGCAGAACCAATAATTTTAAAATGTGGTATTTCTTATACAAGTCTTGAAGGTGCAAGAAAAAATCTTAAGGCGGAAATGACCGACTTTGATTTTGAACTTCAAAGAAAAAAAGCCTGCGATTTATGGGAAGAGGCATTTAGTATTGTAGATGTTGAAGGCAGTAATGAAACAGATTTAAAACTTTTTTACACCTGTCTTTATCATGTGCTTTTAGACCCAAGAGTTTCTGCAGATGTTGATGGCAGATTTTCTTTGAATGGTGAAATTATAAAAGATGACAGTTATATTTACCGCACAGTTTTCAGCGGTTGGGATGTTTACAGAAGTGAATTTCCGCTTTTAGGAATTATTCGTCCTGATATTGTAAACGACGAAGTTAATTCTCTTTTGAAAATTGCAGAAGTGAACAATTCATCTTTCCCTCGTTGGGAACTTTTAGGAATAAATGCCGGTTGTATGGTTGGCGACCCCGGAGCTATAGTTGTAGCTGACGCATATCTTAAAAATATCAGAAATTATGATGTACAGAAGGCTTACGATATAATTGTTGCTTCAACAAAAGGGGAAAAGGAATTGTTTAATAAAAAATTCCACACAATAAGACCTGAGTGTGAACAATACTTAAAAGAAGCCTTCGTTCCTGATGAATTAAGTGACACTTTGGAATATTTACTTGCAGATTACACAATGTACCTTTTCAGTAAAGAAAAAGGTGATGAAGAAAACGCAGAGTACTTTTTAAATCGTGCGAAAAGCTATAAAGATAATTATAATAAGGATCTCGGCTTTTTAGCACCACGAAAAGCGAATGGCGAATTTGTTTTTGAAGAAAATGAGTACGATGATGACGGATGTGTCGAAAGTAATATTTTCCAACAATCCTGGTTTGTGCCTTATGATGTAAAAGGACTTTTTGAATTGTTCGGTAACGAAAGAGCGCTCATACTGTTAGAAAGATTTTTTGAAAAAGCAGATTTTGGCAGATTATGGAATGATGACTACAACCACTCAAATGAGCCTTGCCATAATATTACCCATTATTTCAATGTTTTCGGACTTGCACACCGTACACAGTACTGGACAAGAAGGGTGCAAAAAGAATCCTACAGAACTGGTGCTTACGGCTTTTGTGGTAACGAAGATGTTGGTCAGCTTTCTGCGTGGTATGTTCTGTCAGGTTTAGGCTTCGCACAGGTATGCCCGGGACAACAGGATTATTTTATTAACACTCCTTTATTTAAAAAGGCTACTGTTAAATTAAATAAAAAATATCACACTTGCGAAAATGGAGACACATTCACAGTTGAATGTGACAAAGACCCACTTGAATATCCATATATCAGCAAAATGGAGTTTAACGGAAATTTGATAAAAAGACCGTATTTGTCATATTTTGAAATAACATCAGGTGGTACATTGAAATTTGAACTTTCAAAAGAGCCTGTAACAGATTATTTTGAAAAAGTTGAAAAATAAACAGACTTTATGAACGCGATGAATTGCCAAAATAAAAGGTGGTAGGGATAAATTCCCTATCACCTTTTTAATCCATAGGATTCTCAAGCAAGTCTTCTATATCGCAACCTAAAATCCTCGATAATTTATATAATGTCTGTGCTTGAGCTTTATCGATATCATTTGCCTTTTGTTCATACATCTGAATAGATCGTAAGTTCACGCCAGAATGAAGTGCCAGTTCAGATTGCGAAAGTCCACGACTTTCTCTTATGCGTTTCAGTTTAGTATCAGCATTTGATTCACTATAAAATTTGTTGATAGCTTCTATAAATTGTGAAATATCCATTTCGTGATAAATCGAATACATAGATATAATTTTAGATAATGGAGCGTATTCAAAAATATCCTTAAATCTTTTTCCTGTGTACCATTGGTATTCTGCCAATGCCCAACCTGCCCAGTATTCAGGTGATTTGTCTTTAGCGAAATTTGGCTCAGGTAATTTCTTTTCGGGGTAAATTTTATTTATAACTTCATATGCCAGTTCAATACCTGATAACCCTGAAAGCACCGAAGGATTACCGCGTTCAAACTGTTCAGCGTATCCCGATATAATAAACAGGTTTGTTATCCAGTCACTTTTAAATCCACAATCGTTTATAGCATAATCAAAAAATTGAGCAAGTCTGATTTTAGCGTTACTCAGATATGATTTGCTGTATGCGTGGGTCATTGTTTTTTATCTCCTCTCTGAGTATGTCCATTACGAATATATCGTTACGATAAGATTTAGTCTTTTTAATGTCAGCTTTATATGCTTCACGAGCTTTGGTATCGCGAGAAATAAATTTTGGATAATAGATGGTTTTATCTACAGGCTCAGCATCTATAAAATGGATTTGGCTATATGCTTTCTCTGAAACAAGAACTGTTTGTTCACCAAGTTTGCCAAGGTGCAAAGCCTTATTTAAACTCCGTAAAGATAAACTGTTTTCTACAAAGCTTTCTGCATATCTGAAATATGAATCATCTGCACGGTACCCTACAATGACATCATATTGAGAAGTATCTATAGAAAAATGTTCTACTATATAATCTTTTGCATCAATTGCAATTTCAGAGTCCAGAGAAAGCGTTCTGTGTTCAAGTAAAATTGCAATCCAGTTGAGAACGGTGTGACGATCATCTGTTAAATCAAGTATTCGCAAATCAGTAAGGTCTAATTCATATTTATTACTGAAACCATTACTATTTTGCTTACAAGCCCATTCTTTTGACATTTCAGGAATACGAGTGCAATAAAACCCTTTCCCGTAGTCATTTTTAGGATTCCCTTTAGTTATATCTGGAATTTCTATTATATGGTCTGAACCATGAAATAGTTCTATTTTGTTCATAAAAACATCTCCTGTATCATTGTAATGCTACAAAGAGATTATATCATTACAATGATAGTGTGTCAAGATGTAGTTACAATTATGTGATAAAGTAATGCTATTCACCAATGCTGTGAAAAAAACTCTCGTTTCGTGATATTGTAATTCTTCTTGAGATATGGCACAATGTAATCAGAAAGCAGTGCTGATTTCAATATTTATAAATGAGGTTTTATTATGAAATTAAATATTGGCGATACAATAAAAAGATTAAGAAAAGAGCGAGAAATTACTCAGGAAGAATTTGCAGAGGTTCTTGGTGTTTCTTGTCAGTCGGTTTCTCGTTGGGAAAACGATTCTTGTTACCCTGATATTGAGTTAATTCCGACTATAGCAGAATTTTTTGGCATATCTACTGACAGACTTATGGGAATTGATGAAACCAAAGAAAAAGAAGCAGTGAGTAAATATCTTGATGACTTTCAAATTGCAATAAGTAAAGGCAACATAGATGAATGTATTACTATTGCCCGTAAAGGTGTAGCAGAGTTTCCGTATAACTACGCACTTTTAGATAAACTTATGTATGCTCTTTTTGTTTCTGGCGACGATGATGGAAATATACCTGAATGGAAAGAGAATATGGAAAAGTACGATGATGAAATTACTGCTCTTGGCGAAAGAATAATGAAGTATTGTCCCGAACAAAATATTCGCCTTGAGGCGGCATCACGCCTTGCATTTCATCATATTCTGCAAGGCAGAAAGGAACTTGGTAAAAGGATTTATGAAACCTTTCCACCAATGGAGCTTTGTAAGGAGAATCAAATATGGTGGGCGTTAGAAAAAGAAGAAAAACTACCATTTCTACAAAAGGCAATTATGGAAGCCTATGAATCATTAAGGTCATTTATATGGCTTTTAGCAGATGCAGATATTGTTGATGTTGAAACTGAATTTATTGCAATAAATAAAATTTTTGAATTAGAAAAACTTATTCTTGACGGCAATCGTCCTAAAAACAATTGGGGTGCTGTGTGGCTTGATTTTGATATTGCCAAAAGATATGCTCTTATGAGTGATTATGATAATATGTATAAACATCTTCATCTTGCAGTTGATGAAGCAAAAGCTTTTGATGAATTCCCTGATGAGCAGAAATACAAAGCTGTTTTAGTTGGCGAGATTACAGAAAAAAGAACTGACTTTGAAACCTCTGACACTCGTCCGCTTACTGAAATTCTTCGTGACAAATGGCTAATCCATGACGAATTTGATAATATTCGTGATACAAAAGAATTTAGAGAAATTATAGATAGTTTAAGTTGAAATGTTTAACAAAAAATCGACATAGTCGGAGTGGAACACCACTCCGACTATGTCTTTGTTAATTCTCCCTTGGGGTTTTCGCCCCTATCTTAAGGCGACAAGTGCCGAAAGATTTTAATTTTAGGCGTACGGGATTCGGCTCCTGTCGCCTTATGCAGCGCATTTTACTAAAAGTACAATAGCGGCTATAACAAGACCTAATGGCAAAAGAAGTATTGCACCGCCTGCAACAAAGAGAAGTACTACTAAAAGCGGTAAAGCAATCACGAATAAAATTACTGCAATTATCTTAGCAAAACCCCATGTGATTTTTAACGCTAATTTAATAGCGTAAAAGAATAGTGCAAGAGTTAATATGCTTATTAAAATTTCTAACATTTTCTTCACTCCTTTAAAAGAAAGAAATTTTTAGTTTTTGTTTTCTGCAACTCCCTTGTTGCATTTATATAATATCGCAATTTTAAAATAAAGTGAATTACAATAACTGCAAAAACGGATGCCATAATATGACAAAAAGTGCAAAAAATAAAAGAAAAGTCCGGATTACTCAGACTTTTCTTTTATTTCGTTATATTTTTCTAAATTTATTTTTCCGTCAGCCAGCATTCTTTCAACCCATAGTTGCAAGGTTTCAACTGTTATAGAAATTCGTTCCAACTCCTGTTGAATGAAAACAAAATCTTTAATTTCATCGTCATCTATATTACCATCAGCAGTAATTTCAATAAGTCTTTCCTGACTTTTTTTCATAGAATTAAGTGAAGAAAGCATTTCTAAAACGATTTGTGCTAAATCTTTTGTTTTAATTTCCGGAACATATTTCTGCCCGATTTCACACATTTTTGAACAATAGTGGTTACAAAGTGCCGGTTCTTTATAAATTTCGGAAAGTAAAATTACTTCTTCCGGATGGATATTAAATTTACCATTTTCAATTCTTTCAAGTCTTTCATAGGTCAAAACCTGATTTCTTTTACTTGCTTCGTCACAGACATCTTCTCTTGTTAAATCTCTCTTTTTTCGTAATTCTTTATAAATTGTGTCAGCCATTTTCTTTCTCCTTAAAACTATTAGTAATAATATAACATTAAATTTAAAATAAAGCAATATTTATTGACATTGTATGTATAAAATATTAAAATTGAATTATATCTGAAATAAAGGAGTGCTTTATGTGAGATTATTTGTTGATGATACAAGAGAATTTCCTAATGGTTATCAGTGTTGCAGAGATGCAAATACAGCAATCACACTTTTGTCAGTTATGAAGTTTGAGCATATTTCTTTAGATTATAGTTTAGGTAAAGATAGAAAAACAGGTCTTGATATTCTTATATGGATGAAAGAGCATGATGTTTTTGTACCTGAAATAAATATTCACAGTAACAATATAAAGGGAATAGAAAAAATGAGAAAATATTGTGATGAAAATTTTCCCGATAGCAAAATTACAGAATATACATTACCAAAATAATGAGGTGAATTTATGTCGGCATTGATTGAAAAAGCAAAATCTACAATTAGTTTAGCGAAAAAATACTGGCACGAGCCACCAAAAGGAAATTATATTTCATATAAAGAAATTGCATCGTTGAGTGGTGCGGGTTTTGGTGTTTATTGGGCAACGCTTTTACCTATGGTAATAGGTCTTAATGCGTCAAATTTCCTTGTCGGTGCTTGTATTGGTCTGAAACCGGTGGATTTACAAATAATGCTTAATGTTGCGAATATTATTGGTATTCCTTTAGGTATTTTTCGTAGTTGGTATTACGACAACCATAATTTGAAAGGCGGTAAATTTCTGCCCTTTATACAAATGTCGGTAGTACCAATGGTGCTTATTTCTACGGTTTTTGTGTGGCTGCCTTACGAAAACTTCAGTTATATTGTAAAAGCAGTAGTCGTTGAAATTATGTATCTTCTTTTAAGTATCTTTTTATGTTTTTACAATGAGGGTTATACGTATTTTCAACAGATAATAACCCCTGATGCGCAGGAAAGAACTAATGTAATGAGTATTTCACAGGTTATATATTCATTAGCGCCAACAATTACAAACTTATTTATTCCACTTATTGCAGGTCTTACCTGGGGACTTAATAATATCTGGACTTACAGAGTTATTTACCCGATTTTTACAGTAATTGGTATGTTTATAAGTTTATTTTTCTTTTCAAAATGCAAAGAACGACTTGTGTTACCAAAGAAAAAGTTAGAACCTGTAAGAATGTTTGATGCTATAAGAGAAGTAGCCAGAAATAAATATTACTGGATTATTCAGTCAGCAAACTGGGTAGGATTTTTAGAGGGTGGCTACGGTGTTATTTTGGGGTGGTCTTTTGTTTATGCTTTCGGTGGTAAGTACGAGGCAACATTAGGACTTGCAAATACAGTTATAGGTAATGCGGCACTCTGGTCTATGCTTTCAGCACCATTTGTTATTAAAAAAATAGGTAAAAGGAACTTACTTATTCTCGCAAATGGTATAAATGTTTTTGTTATTCTTTCACTTTATTTTGTTTACGATAATTTGGTTTTAATTTGTGTTATCTGGTATATCAATACATTTGTAAATACATTCTGGAATATTGTTCAGCATAATGTAAGTGCTGATATGCGTGATTATCACCAATGGAAAACCGGTGTAAGAGTTGATGGACTTTTTGGTCCACTTGGTATGATTGGTACTTTTATAGGTTTCTTTACAGGTATGTTTTACCCTGCAGTTTATGAAAAAATGGGGCTTTTAGACGATTATAATGTTCTTTATGACGATAATATGAGAAATAATCTGTTTGAGGTTTTAATTGTTTTCTCGGCATTTGGTGCATTTTTAAACCTTGTTCCATTCCTGTTTTACAATCTTACTGAAAATAAACATAAAGCGTATGTGGATGTACTTAAAATCCGTGCTATGTTTGAAAACTATTCTTTAGGTGTTTTAGAAGATGATGAATTAAAAGATGTAATGGGTATAATTTTACAAGCGAAAGAACTTTATGGAAAAGAAAGGGTTTCTCTTGATAAATAGCATTCGGAATCTGCAAGAAAAATGAGTAAAAGGTCACATAAGGAGAAACTTTTAAGAAAACAAGCAATAAAAAATGCTAAAAAAGAACTTAATGAAGTTAAAGAGACTAATCTTGCAATCGAAAGAGCAACTATTATAATGGAGGATTTGGAAAAGTTTACGACAGAAGCGGGTATAAATCGAGTAGATAGAGCGAAACAAGATATTGCTAATGGCAATATGTTTATTTATGACGACGCAAAAAATCTGTTGAAAATAGCAAAAAAACTACCTAAAACAAACAAGGTTGAGAAAGAAATCCGTGAAGATGCAATTAAGAGTGCGAGAGCGAAAAAAGAGTCTTTTAAACTTGTAAAAAAATATGGTAAAGAAAATATAACTGCTCCGCTTCTTCATGAAAAAGAAGAAATTTTAAACAGAGAAACTAAAAACTTCAAAGAGAGTATGAAGCAAAGAAAAGATTTAAGAGCATATCTTAAACACGAGTCAATCTATATGAGGGTTACAAAACCATATAGAGAAGCAGGTGATTTAATAAAGCAAAGTGAAAATTATACTCACTATGAAGAATTGATTGAAAAGTATAAAACGTTATCAATATAAAAACAATCCGCACAAATTTATTTTGTGCGGATTGTTTTTATATTTGTTCTAACATATATTGTTTAACATTTTCTAATTTGCTTTTTTTCCACTCGCCTTTTTCTGCTTCTTCAGAAAGTGGGCAAATTATATAAAAATCAAGAGTTTCACCAGGCACTCTGCCTGTTCTTAAAGGTTCTTTAAAATGCTCCTGCCATTCTTCTTCAGTCGCATTTTTAAATCTTTGTGGGTTTAAATAAGTCATTTGTCTTTTTGTTGCAGAAACTAAAACTTTTGCAGAAAGTGGTGCTAATAAATTATATTCCTCTTCATTAACGTCAACGAAAATTCGTGGTAATTCCGCTTTTACAATATGCTCGTCGCCGCGAACAATTTTTAAGCCCATTGGTTCAAATGAAAATTCATTTTCAGTGAAATTAAGTTTTACTAAAAGACCGAGTTCCGTGTTGAATTGTGAACGCTGATAGTCTGTGTCAAAAATAAAGTTACCTAATGAATAAAAAATAATTTTATCACCGACAGTTTCGTAATTCATTGGTACGTGTGGATGGTGTGCTACAACAATATCGGCACCCATTTCTAAAAATTTGTGGTAGCGTTCCCTTGTGTAAGGTGAAGGTAGGGGAGTGAATTCTTCGCCCGCGTGTGCAACAACAATGCACCAGCGACATTTTTGTTTTATTTCGTCAATAGATTTTTGGATTGAGTCCAAATCACTCCAACTGTAGCAACCGGGTGTGTTTTCATCAGCTTTTCTGCAAGCACGCTGATAACCTACACCAAACATACCAATTCCGCCCGCTTCATCTAAAATAACAGGCTTTCTTGCTTCTTCTATATTCATTCCCGCACCAATAGTTTGTGCATTTTCTTGTTTTGCAAATTCTAAAGTTCTTTTTATGCCATATTCTTTTGCGTCCATTATATGATTGTTGCAGATATTCCATATATCTGCATTCATTTTTCTTAAAACTTTCAGCGCTTTTGGGTCAATCGTGTGAAGGAGTTGTTGTACTCCGTCTTTAGTGGTGTTTTGTTCGACTTCAGCGATAGGGCCCTCAACATTTGCAATTACATGGTCTGCGCTGTGAAGAAAATCTAAAACTTCGGAAGAAATTAAATTTTCATCATTCCATTTTTCATACATATAACGGTCAAAACCAATGTCACCTGTAAAAACCAAAGACGTTTTTTCTTTCATATTATTTCTTCAACTGCCTTTTGTAATTCTTCTTTAATTATCTGATGGCCTGCAGAAGTCGGATGAATTCCGTCAACAGACCAGTATCTTGTATCTCCATCAGAAGATGCATTATCAAATATATCCTGAAGTGGAACGAATTTTAAATTGCATTGCTCCGCAACTTGTTTGGAAATTACTGCAAGTTTTCTTACTTCACTATTAAATTGTTCCCATAACAAAGTAGTTGCCGAGCCTTTTAAAACGAAAGGTTCTAAAATTATTATTTTAATTTCTGGTAACGCTTCTTTAATTTCTTCAATGAGCATAGTGTAGATTTTCCTGAATTTTTCAGATACAACTCCACAACTTTGTGTAAGCTCGTGAGAAACATCGTTCACACCGATAAGAATTGACATATAATCGGGTTCCAGATTTATTATATCTTCTTTAATTCTTGCGTAAACATCTGTAATTCTGTCACCGCTTTTACCACGGTTAACAAACTTAATTTTGCCTTTTCTGTTCTTTTCAACGTCAGAAGCTAAAAGAAAAGCGTAACCACACCCTAAACCGAAATTATCCTGATTTTCGTCATCTCTGTTAGCATCAGTTATTGAGTCACCCTGGAATAAAAAAGTTTTCATAAATAATCACCGTAAATTATTTTATCACATTATAAAATTCTTTTCAATATTACACTTGTAAAGTGATATCTAATAATGTTATATTATCCATATAATTCACGGAGGTGTTTTTATGTTTGATTATTCTTTTTTTGATGAAATTTATGATAGAAGCAATACAAGTGCAATAAAATATACAAGTCTGCCAATAGCAGAAAAAATGCCTGTTATTCCAATGTGGATAGCAGATATGGATTTTAAATCTTCACCGGCAATTACAGAAGCGTTAAAAAAAGTCGCAGACCACGGAATTTATGGGTACGGCGAAATTGATGATGAATATAAGGAACTTGTTACAGATTGGTATAATCGCAGAATGAACTGGAAAATTGAAAAAGATGAACTTCTGACAATGCCCGGTGTTATGTTCGGTGTTACAATGGCTATAAGAGCATTAACAAAGGAAAATGATGCAGTATTGATTTGTCAACCTGTTTATTATCCTTTTGAGAATGTTGTTTTAAATAATAACCGTAAACTCGTGGTAAATGAACTCGTTCTGAATAATGGCAGATATGAAATTGATTTCAAAGATTTTGAAGAGAAAATCGTTAAAGAAAATGTAAAAGTCTTTTTATTCTGCTCACCGCATAATCCTGTAGCAAGAGTGTGGGAAAAATCAGAACTTACTAAAATTGCAGAAATATGTTTAAGACATAATGTTTATATAATTTCAGATGAAATTCATTCGGATTTTATATATGAAGGGTCAGAACATATTCCTTTTTCAATGCTTTCAGAAGAGATTAAAATGAAAACAGTAACTTGTGTTGCACCATCAAAGACATTTAATATAGCGGGTATTCAGGCATCAAATATGATAGTCCCTGACGACAAATTGCGTGAGAAAATATTAAAAGAACGTACCTCTACTTGCTACCATCATCTTAATATTATGTCAATTGAAGCAACAAAAGCGGCTTATAAAGATTCTGAAGAATGGCTCGACGGCTTACTGAAATATTTAAAAAGAAATGTTGAAATTCTGCAAAAAGCATTTCCTGAAGATTATAAAGTTACAGCGCTTAAGATGGACGGAACATATCTTGCGTGGCTTGATTGCAGAAAGTTAAATTTAAGTGCAGATGAACTCGATGATTTATTTTTGAAAAAAGCGGGTGTATGGCTTCATAACGGTACTACATTTGGTAAGGGCGGCGAAGGCTTTATGAGAATGAATATTGCTTGTCCTTCATCTGTTTTGGAAGAAGCGGTAAAACGAATAAAATCAGTATTATAATTTTAGCGTGAGAGGGACATAATTAGTACACCTATTGTGATATGATAGATTTGTAGTGATTCCTGAATTGCGATTTACACAGAATCATTTTTCTGAAAAAGTGTATTAGGGAGTGATGAAATATGGAACAGGATTATAAAGAAAAACTGGACAAGTTGGCGCTTGATGTTATCAACCTTTCGAGAAATACGCTTTTGGTAAATCTGAGATTTCTCGATATGGCTTTGAGTCGTTTTCAGTATTTTACGTGTAATGAATCAACTTACCTTACAAATGGAGAGTTTTTACTGTTTAATCCACAACATGTGTTAAAAAGCTATAAGGATGAGAGTGAAGCTCCGGTAAGAGATTACTTACATATTGTTATGCATTGTGTTTTCAGACATATGTTTATGAATCCTACACTCAACAGACCTTTGTGGGATTTAGCGTGTGATATAGCGGTTGAAAATGTTATAAACGACCTTTATTTAAAGCAGGTGGATAGCAAAAGAGCAAAAATGCAACAGGCAAAACTGGGCAAGATTAAATCAGAAGTAAAAATTCTTACCGCTGAAAAGATTTATAATTATATTAAAGAAAACTTAAGTGAACTTGAAGCGGCAGAGCTTCGTGGGTATTTTTATGCTGATAATCACGAAGTATGGTATATGACTGATGGCGAGATTGAAGAAAAATTTGGCTTAGCACCTATTTATAATGACAATGACTCTGACAATCCTGAGAGAAGCGATGGTAATGAAGATAAAAGCGTAAGTAATAGTCAGGGGAGCAAAAGAAGTGAACTTGACAAGATGTGGCAAGAGATTTCTGAAAGAATGCTGACGGATCTTGAAACCTTTTCGAAAGAACAAGGTGATAAAGCGGGCGGACTTATGCAAAATCTAAAAGAAGTTAATCGTGAAAAATACGACTATACCGCATTTTTAAGAAAGTTTGCTGTGTTAGGGGAAACAATGAAAGTCAATGATGATGAATTTGACTATATCTTTTATACATACGGTTTAAAACTTTACGAAAATCTGCCACTTGTTGAACCGCTTGAGTATAAAGATGTTAAAAAAATCAGAGAGTTTGTTATTGCAATTGATACTTCAGGTTCTACTTCGGGTGATTTGGTTCAGACATTTGTGCAGAAGACTTATAATGTACTTAAAAGTACTGAAAGTTTTTTCAGTAGAATAAATCTTCACATTATTCAATGCGATGCCGAGATTCAGGAACACGTTAAAATAACTACACAAGAGGAATTTGATGATTATTTAAAGACTATGAAAATCAAAGGTCTTGGTGGTACAGATTTCAGACCGGTGTTCGATAAAGTAAATCAACTTATTGTGAATAAGGAGTTTACAAACCTTAAAGGGCTTATTTACTTTACTGACGGATATGGCGAGTTTCCGAAACAAAAACCTGACTACGATACTGCATTTGTTTTTATTGATGATGAATACAACAATCCGGATGTACCACCATGGGCAATAAAATTAGTTTTACAGAAAGATGAGATATAAATTACTGTGAGCGATAAAGATTTAGTAATTATAAATAATAAGGTTATGTGCTACAGGGGAAATGATGAAAATATCGTTGTTCCGCAGGGTGTAACCTGTATTCGTGAAGATGCGTTTTATAACTGCGTAAGTATTGAATCAGTTACTTTGCCTGAAACTGTGACAGAAATTGGAGTGCTTGCCTTCTGTAATTGCACAAACCTTAAGGAGATAAATTTACCAAATAAGGTTAAAACAATAAATTATTCGTGTTTTAATGGTTGTTTTAGTTTAGAAAAAGTGGTGCTTCCATACGATTTAAGGTTGATATGTTTAAATGCATTTACTGATTGTAAAAGATTAAAACATATAATTTTACCGGAAAATATTACAAGTTTTAAATTCAGTTCATTAAAAGTGATATGGGACTATTTTACCGGAACAGAACACGCAGTAGCAATTAAGTGTTCATTTCTGAAGCAGTATTTCCATTTTGTAAAAGAAGAAACGGAATTAAAAAGAAAAATTAAAGTGAGCAAGAAAAATATAGTAAAATTTGCCATTGAACTTGATGATGCAGAAATTGTAAAAAACTTGTTTTCGCTTTATAAAAAAATTCAGTTGGATGAATTAGACGCTTTTATAAATGATGCGGATAAATCGGTTTCTGTTCTTTCGTTTCTTCTGGAATACAAGAATTCAAAATATTCTGTTGCAGACCAAGAATATTTCTGGGCAACTGAAACAGAAAAAATGTTAGGGATAAAAGAAAGGAATATTTCTGACTGGAAAAAGATTTTTGGCTTTTACACTAAAAACTCAACTGCTGTAATAACCAAATATAAGTCGTTGGAAAGTGTAGTAGAGGTTCCTGAAAAAATTGGTAAATATGTAGTTACCGGAATTTCAGAAAAAGCTTTTTCGGCATACGCACAGCGTCTGACAGATAAAGAAAAAATAAGCCGAAAAAAATTAGAACACATTACATTACCGGTAACTATAAATAAAATAGCAGAAGATGCATTTTTAGGGTGTACTCTTCTCACTTTTCATAGTGAAGGAAATGGTTATATAGAGCAATATGCAAAGAAACATAATATTCCAATAGAAAAATAAATTTCAGGAGGTTAACAATGAACATCAAAGAAGCTAAAATTGAAATTCAGAATGCTATGAAGGCATATTTTACAAAGGATAAATTTGGTAATTATGTTATACCAATTGAGCGTCAGCGTCCTGTTTTCTTAATGGGTGCACCGGGTATTGGTAAAACTGCAATTATGGAGCAGGTAGCTGCAGAGCTTGGTGTAAGTCTTGTTACTTACTCAATGACTCACCACACAAGGCAGTCAGCTATCGGTCTTCCGTTTATAGAAAGAAAAACTTATGGTGGCAAAGAGTACGACGTTTCAGAATATACAATGTCAGAAATTATTGCATCTGTTTACGATATGATTGAAAAAACAGGTAAAGATGAAGGCATTCTTTTTCTTGATGAAGTAAACTGTGTTTCTGAAACCCTTGCACCTGCAATGCTTCAGTTTTTACAATACAAAATTTTCGGCAGACACAGAGTACCTGACGGATGGATTGTTGTAACTGCAGGTAACCCACCTGAATACAACAACTCTGTTCGTGAATTCGATATTGTTACGTGGGACAGGCTTAAAAGAATTGATGTTGAACCTGATTTTGAAGTGTGGAAAGAGTATGCATATAAAAAAGGTGTTCACGCTTCAATTGTTACATATCTTGATATTAAAAAAAGTGATTTCTATAAAATAGAAACCACGGTTGACGGCAAAAGTTTTGTTACTGCTCGTGGCTGGTCAGATTTATCAGATATGATTCACCTTTATGAGCAGAATGACATTAAAGTAACAGAAAAATTTATTGCGCAGTATATTCAGAACAAAAAAATAGCAAAAAGCTTTGCTAACTATTATGATTTATTTAATAAATATAAATCTGATTATCAGATTGATACAATTCTTAACGGTAAAGCAGGCGACGGAATAAAAGCACGAGCTAAAAATGCGAAATTTGATGAGCGCTTCAGTTTACTTGGTCTTTTACTTGATGGAGTAACTGTAGAACTTCGTGAAGTCTGTGGTAAAGAACTTTCATTAACAGAACTTCTTAACGCATTGAAAGTAGTTAAAATTAACCTTTCAAAACCTGATGCGGAAGTGAATTCTGTTTTGAGAAATCAAATTGCGAACTATGAGAAACAGATTTCTGTTGGTAAATCTGCTTCAAGTCTTTCTTCTGAAGATGAACTGAAATTACGTTCTACAATTTTTACTTTGGAAGAGATTGTGACTGTAATTGCAGAAAAAGAACCACATGATAACACTAAAGCATTTCTTTTGATTAAAGAGTTTTTTGATAATCAGAGAACTGAACTTAAAAAGAAAGCAGATTCTACAGGTGAAAAACTTTCTAATGTGTTTAAGTTCTGTGAAGAAGTTTTCGGCGAAGGACAAGAAATGCTTATTCTCGTAACTGAGCTTACCATAAGCTACTATGGTTCTCATTTTATAAGCCGTTATGGTTGTAAAGAATATTTTGACCACAACAAAGAACTTCTTTTCTATGAAAGACAAAAAGAAATTATAACAGAACTCGAAAAATTGGATTTGTAATTTTTAAATGGAGATTATAATGGCTGATTCTAAAGATTTTTTAATTGAAAATGGTGTATTAAAAAGATATAAAGGTAAATCAAAAAATGTGGTTGTACCGGAGGGTGTAACTGCTATAGGTAAGCGTGCCTTTTCAAATAAGCAATTTATTGAAAGTGTCATAATACCCGAGGGTGTTATCGTTATAAAAACTGAAGCATTTGTTTTTTGTGATAATTTGAAGCACGTGCTTCTTCCGGATACGCTTAAAACAATATCTGAAGGTGCATTTAGTAACTGTTTTTCGCTTGAAAGTATTGAAATACCCGACGATGTAGAAGTGATAGGTAGAGGAGCGTTTCATCGTTGCGGTGCATTGAAAAATATAAAATTTCCCGAAAAACTTAAAGAAATAGGATTTCGTGTATTTTTTTCTACCGAATGGGAAATGAAAAACCAAGATGAGTTTATTATAATAAATTCAATACTTTACAAATACAATGGTAATAAACCTGATGTAATTATACCCGAAGGGGTTACTGTTATAAGTGCGGGTGCTTTTAACAACTCGGGTCTTACCGCTGTAACAATACCTGATTCTGTGAAAATCATTAAAGATTATGCTTTCTGTAGCTGCAGAAAACTTAGTAGTATTGTTATACCGGAAGGTGTAACCGAAATTTCAGAAAGTGCGTTTTATAATTGTGAAAAATTGAAAGAGATATTTTTACCGCAAAGTCTTGTGAATTTAGGTTACGATGTTTTTGGTGGTTGTAAATCTTTAGAAAGATTTGTTTTTTACGGAAAAATTGAAAAATTTCGTGGCAGTACACTTGAGTTGTTCTGGAATGAGTATTCAAAAAGAGCGAATAAGGCAGTGATTATGTATTCATTGTTATCACAATATTTTGACTTTATTAAAACGGAGAAAAGTGTAATTTCCAAAATAAAAGCAAATAAAAAACTTGTGATTGACTACGCAATTAAATATGATAATGCAGAAGTTATAGAAAGACTTTTTTCTCTGTTTAAAGATATTTCATTTGATGAACTTAATGAATATATAGAAAAAAGTAAAAGTGTGGTTGCTATAAGTGCATTTTTAATTGAATATAAATCAAAACATTTTTCTTCGAAAAAACAAGCGCTTATAGAAAATGACAGAATAGAAAAAGATTTTGGACTTAAAGAGAAAACTCTTGCAGATTGGAAACGTGAGTTCGGATTTGTAGTGAAAAATGATGAAATTTACATAACGAGTTGTAAACTTGATTTTGAAACGGTTGTAATACCGGGTAGAATTGGCAAAAGACAAGTTGCAGGTGTTTCTGCAAAGGCTTTTTCAGGGAATAAAACAGTTAAAAGTGTTATTTTGCCTGAAGGAATGAAAAGTATAGGTGAATATGCTTTTTTCGATTGCGAAAATTTAGAAGATGTTTATTTACCTGACACAATAACCGAGGTTGCTTGTGCAGCGTTTAAATGGTCTTCAAAGTTGAAAAATATAAAACTACCTGACTCACTTGAGTATTTGGGCGAATGGGCTTTTGGTGGTTGTTGGGAAATTGAAGAAATAATTATTCCGTCAGGTGTAACAAAAATATTAAGCAATGCTTTTTATGGTTGTTCGAAATTAAAAAAAGTTGTTATGTCAGATAATGTTACCGAGCTTGGTGAACAGGCATTTTGTGATTGTGAAAAACTTAAATATATGACAATTTCAAAAAATATTGAAACTGTTGGAAAAAGTGCGTTTTTCGGAACAGAGTGGCTGGATTCTTTAAAAGACGATTTTATAATTCCGGGTTCAGCACTTTATAAATATCGGGGGAAAGATAAAAAAGTAATAATTCCGGATGGTGTTAAAAGTATAAGTTTCGGTGCGTTTGAAGCAAATGAGTTTATTGAAGAGGTTGTAATTCCTGAAAGTGTAATAAGTGTTGATGGTTGGGCTTTTGCTAATTGTAAAAATTTAAAAAAAGTGAAAATTCCATCTACACTTGAAAGAGTTAAAAGAAATGTTTTTGAAGGTACGGAATTTCTTCAAAACAATAAAGAGGAAATTATTGTTTTTGGAAAAGTGCTTTACAGATATTTGTGCAACGGCACCCATGCGGAAGTTCCGGAAGGGGTTACTTGTATTGCACCATTTGCATTTGATTTTAAAGGGAATAAAATAGAAAGTGTTACTTTGCCGAAAACTTTAAAAACAATTGAAGAAAATGCGTTCTCGGGGTGTTATAAACTTAAAAGAATAACTATTCCTGACGGGGTTTCGTTTATTGGTTACGCCGCATTCCGCTATTGTGAAAACTTAAATGAAATAACAATTCCTGAATCGGTGGAGTTTATTGAAAGTGAAGCATTTACACATTGTAAAAATCTAAAAAAAGCAATATTTCTTGGTGAACCGGATTTAGAGGAATATTGGCAATTCTCAAAGTGTAATAAGGAACTTGTTATTTATACTCCGAAAAACTCTAAACTTATAAATCTTGCAAAAAGATATAAAACTGCAGTTCAGGAATCAGAGTGAATATGCCTGAATGAAATCAGTGAACAGAAGAAAAAACAACTACATTTTTCGTGTTTGAATTTGGTTTTATAACCAATCAAAAATGAAGAAGTAGTTGTTTTATTTTGTTTTCGCATTTTGTTGTTTGTTGTTTGATTTTTTCTTTTTAGCAATTGCACAAGTAAGGCAGATTACATCTGAAGCCCCTGCAATTAAAAGTGTTTTTGCACACTCATCTAAAGTGGCACCGGTTGTTTTAATATCATCGCAAAGAAGTATTCTTTTATCAAGAATATCAATTTCAGGATTTGCTGAAAATACTCCTAACAAGTTACCTTTTCTTGAATTCTCGTCAAGGAAATGTTGTTCATCGGTTTCGTAAGTTTTAAACAGCAATTCTTCGCAAGGTAATTCTAAAATATCGCACATTTTTCGCGTAAGCAATTCTGCCTGGTTAAATCCTCGTTCTTTTTGCTTTTTCTTGTGCATTGGTACAAATGTTACTAAATCTACAGAATATTCAGACAGATTGTTAATGTAACATTTTGCCATTTGTTCTGACAGAATTTCAGCAACTTCTGTCTTTTTACGGAATTTCAGGAGTTTTATAGAATTACTTGCAGTACCTTCATAATAAAGAGGGGAAGATATTGCTTCATAATATGATTTGTGGTTTTTGCAAATGCAATCATCTTTACTGTACCCACATTTAAAACAAATTTCGCCAATTATTTCGTGAAGATTATCTTCACATTTCTGACAAATTTCTTCGTTGTGTTTTATAACACAAGTGCAGTAACGACACCTATTAGGAAATAAAAATGTGACTAAAAAGTCTTTTAATTCGTGTATATCCATTAAAATTCAGCCTTTAAAAAGTGAGATAATGCTGAGTAACGTTTCGATTTCTTATCGTTTGCAGTCATAGCGTAAACTAATTCCCCGGAGCCTACTGTTATTAACATATCTTTGGCTCTTGTAACTGCAGTATATAAAAGGTTTCGGTATGAAAGTTCGGACACAATACCTATAACAGGCATAATAACTGCTTTGAATTCGCTACCCTGACTTTTATGTACTGTTATTGCGTAAGATAAGTCAAGTTCGCTTAAATTTTCAGCGGCAATTTCGGCAATGCGTCCGTCAAAATTTATTGTGACAAGTCCGTTTTGTGTGTTGATTTTTTCTAAAATTCCAATATCACCATTAAAAATTCCGTTGCCCTTTTCGTCTTCGCTTTCCCACTCAATATTATAATTGTTTTTAGTTTGCATCACCTTGTCGCCTTCGCGGAATAACTGCCCTGCAACAATTACTTCGTGTTTACTCTCATCTTTTGGGTTTAACACATTTTGTAGAATTTTGTTTAAATTTACGGTACCTGTTTCGCCTTTTTTAGAGGGACAAATTACCTGGATATCTGAAAGCGGGTCCCAACCATACGCTTTTTTTAATCTTACTGCACAAAGTTCTGCGACAGTTTCTGATGTTAAAAATGTTGACTGTCTTTCCATGTGGAAAAAGTCTTTGTTATCATTTTTCAAGTCAGGCATTTCGCCACGGACAATTTTGTGGGCATTACTTACTATTTTACTTTCCATAGCCTGACGGAAAACTTTGTTAAGCTCAATAACAGGTAACACTTCTGCTTTAATTAAATCGTGTAAAACATTACCTGCACCTACCGGTGGAAGTTGGTCAGAGTCGCCGACTAAAATGAGTCTGCAACCTAAAGGTAATGCATCTAGCAGACTTGCAAACAGAGATATATCCACCATTGAAAGCTCGTCTAAAATTAGTGCGTTACAATCAAGTGGATTTTTGGTGTCACGTCTGAAAACCGGGCGGTCATCTTCATCCCACTCAACTTCTAAAAGTCTATGGATGGTTTTTGCTTCTTTACCTGTTAATTCTGTCATTCTTTTTGCTGCTCTGCCCGTAGGTGCTGCAAGAGCAATATCAAGATTTTGTTTTTCAAATACTTTTATAATTCCTTTTATTGCAGTAGTTTTACCGGTACCGGGTCCACCCGTTAAAATTAACAGACCTTTATTAGCGGCAGTAGCAATTGCCATTCTTTGCAATTCTTCATATTTAATATCGTTCTCATATTCAATATCATCAATAGTCTGGGCTAAAGTACTCATTCTCTGTGGCGGGAATTTTGAAACAACGCTCATTCTTTA
>JAFSBS010000377.1 GCA_017437165.1 Clostridia bacterium | reverse complement strand
GAATTTATTCCTCTAATAAAGCCTTTCCTTCTTTATCGTTATTGTCTAAGATATAAATGAAACAATTTTCAAATTGATTAGAGTATTCTCCTCCGATTTTGAATTTTTCCGGAAAGTAGTTGTATTTGATTGCAACAGCGAACGGGTTTGATAGAGTGTTTATAGCAAGTGGCTTGAATTCGCAAACGGAACTCTTTTTATAAGCAGAAGCACCATCTTGTGTGGAATCATATATAATAATTTCGTTTTTACAAATTGGACATACAGCCTTTAAAAGCAACTGTCGCTTTTGCCTGATAATGAATGGAGCTAAAATACCTTTGGTTTGTTTGCCAGTGTGTAAAAAATTAAATTTAGTTGCTCCGCAAGAGCATTTAAGCTTTGCTGATAAGGCAATACCACTTACTTCTTCTATATCAACCAAAAAATCTAATATTCTCAATTTCATAACTTCTCGCCTCCATTTTTCAACGTATTATTTATCAATTAGTTATATTGTATCACAATTAAATTATTTATTAAATAAAATATTTTCAAAAATACCCGTGGCTCCCAAAACGCCACGGGTATAATTCATTTTATATAAAACTGTCCTTTAGGGTACAACTCATACGCAATATCCGTTTTTTATTGTTATATCACTTAATATCTAATTTTTCTGAAATCTTTTGCTTTTCCAAAACCTTAATCAAAACAACTGCAAGAACGAGACCCGCTACACCTTGAATCAAGTTCATTGGAATATTTGCAAGTGATGGCGCGAAACCGTACATAAAGCCTTCAAAAATATAATAACCCAACACCATAGTGAGTTCTGCAAGAACTCCGGACACCACTTTAACGAAATTAGGTTTATTAACTTTTAAAAATTTTGTAACTAAACAGACAACAAGCACCATAAAGCCTTTTATTACAAATGTTGCGGGTGCGTAAGCGGTGTAACCCGAAAGAATATCTGCTAAAGCTGAACCGATACCTGCGGCTAAAAATCCATAACCACAAGGTAAGGTAAATGCCGCTACAAGTATTACACAGTCACCTAAATTTATGTAACCGTTAAGCGGTGTAGGAATTTTCACAACCATTGTCGCAACACAAATCAAAGCAGCAAAAAGTGCAGAAATTATAGTGAGTTTTAATTTCCCGTTTTTCATTTTCCATTACTTCTTTCTCTATGGAATTCTTCAGAAAACAATTCGAAACTGAAACCAGTCAAATCATTTTCTTCAATAATGAATAGGCTTACGCCATGAATTGCATAAATGCATGAATTGTTACACATAATTTGATTTGCTTCAAAAATGCCGTCAGGCAAATCATGTATCGCAAGATGCAAATCATGAAATTTATTTCAAATCATGCCAACAGCAAATCATTATTATAAAATCTCACCATTCTCAATAGCCATAATCTGGTCAACTCGTCTTTGATGTCTGCCACCTTCAAATTCTGTTGAAAGGAATACATCAACTAATTCACACGCAGCGCCACCGCCGATTACTCTTGCACCCATACAGAGTACATTAGCGTCGTTATGTAAACGAGTGAATTTTGCACTGAAATAATCAGAACAACAAGCAGCACGAATGCCCTTTACTTTATTTGCTGCCATAGAAATACCAATACCTGTACCGCAACAAAGAATTGCTTTATCCGCATAACCTTCTGTTACTTTAAGACAAGCTACCTGTGCAAATTTTGCGTAGTCAACCGAGTCAGTTGAATGCGCCCCACAATCAATAAACTCGATGTTCTTTTCTTCTAAATACTTTTTAATTTCTTCCTTTAAAGGAAAACCTGCGTGATCTGAAGCAATAGCTATCATTTTTAAATCCTTCTTTCAATTATTTTCTTGTTTCTTTTTTAGTTCTCTTTCCGCTTGTGAGAGTCTTAAATATTTCGGTACTAATTCATCTGAAGAAACTGCATTGTTTTCATCTTTTAAAATCAAATCTTCTGCAATTAAAGCAACTGAAGAAGCACTCTGATAACGAATAGTTGCAGATGCGATTGAGATATTTTCTAAAACATCTTTCATTTTATTATAACAGATATTTGCTCCATCGCCTATTAAAACTACATTTTTCCCCTGATTTTTTAACCGTTCTGTTAATTCGTCAATGGAAATTGCGTCATCATCTGTAAGACGAGTCATTCCGTCTTTACCACAATCAAACAAAGCACAGTAAACCTGATTGCAACGTGCATCCATAACCGAAGCGGCAATAACATCTGAATTCTCAAGTGGCTTTGCAATTGCTTCTAATGTAGAAACCGGAACACACTTTTTATTTAATGGGTCTGAAATTCCTTTTACTAATGAAACCCCGATTCTTATACCTGTAAATGAACCCGGACCGTTTGACACAGCGATATAATCGATATCATTTATTGTAACATCTGCTTTTTTTAATGTACTTTCTACCATTGGCATAAGCGTCTGACTATGTGTTAAACCTGTGTTTGAACTTTCAAGAGCAATCACTTTACCATTTTCAACAACAGAAACAGAAGCACTTGTAGCAGAACTTTCAACGCCAAGAATCTTCATAAATTTTGTCACCACTTAATTTAAAAATACGACTTTCATCAGAGTCGCCACGTTCAATTTCAAGTCTTATGTAATTTTCAGGGAGTGCAGTTTCAATATTTTCACTCCACTCAATTGCTAAAACTGCATTTGTATCAAGATAATCAAAAAAACCTGTTGAACACAAATCTTCAAACCCGGAAATTCTGTACATATCAAAATGATAAATCTTTTTATCTTTGTTACCATATTCATTGACAAGAGCAAAAGTGGGACTTGAAACTTCGGCACTTATACCGTACCCTTCGCAAAGTCCCGAAGTAAAAGTTGTTTTACCCATACCAAGACCGCCGAAATATGCTATAACTTCGCCACCCTTTAAGCTACTGCCGAGTTTTTTTGCATATTCAATTGTTTCTGTGAAATTATTTGCTTTTACGCTTATCATAATTTTAACATTTACCCCACTTGAAATTAAACTCCATAATATGTATAATAACAATATTCGCAAAATAAATCAAGGGGGCAAATGATTGAAAAAGTTTTTTTCTGTTACAAAAAGATTTATTCAAGAAACGGACAAACCGTTATTGTTTTTAATAATAGCAACTTCTATTTTTGGTATTCTTATGGTTTACAGCGCTACAAGATTTCGTCTTGAAGATGGTCAGGTGATTCAGCGTGATGCTGTTGTTATGATTATTGCTGCAGTTTTAGGCATTGTTTTTACACTGGCGATTTCTGCCATAGACTATGAATTCATAATGAAACTATGGCCGTTTAT
>JAFSBS010000041.1 GCA_017437165.1 Clostridia bacterium | reverse complement strand
GAAGTCAGGATTTATACTTTTAAGCTCCTTAATTAAATCTGTTGCGTAGTTATAGTCCCATTTGCTTCTGTCTGCATTCTCAAGTTCAGCAGGAATATCTCCACGAAGTGCCATAACATTCTCGATACCTGTGTTTTTGATATCAGTAATTCTTTCGCGTACAGTTTCTTTAGTAGAAGAAACACAGGTGAGATGTGCAAGAGTTGGCACATTATACATTTTTTTAATGTTTTTTGCTATTTCTAAAGTGTATTTACTTGTACCGCCACCGGCACCGTATGTAACACTCATAAATGCAGGGTTTAATTTTGCTATTTCCTCAGTTGCAGTTTTTACACTCTCAAAACTTGTTTCAGTTTTAGGTGGGAAAACTTCAAATGATAAAGATAATTTTTCATTTTTTAATAAGTCGATGATTTTCATTGTTTTTTTCTCCTTTACAAAACTGTACCGAAAGATGCAACATCACTTGCCTTGAGGCAAACTTAGTTGTTGAAATTATATTAACCTTTCGGCAAACAAAACTCTATTTTCCATTCATCAATACTAATTGCGCCTATTGTTATTATTTCTACTTCATTCCATCTGTCTTTTATAGATTTTCCATCAAAAATGGGGGCTTCAAATAACTCTTTAGCGGTTTTAAACTCACAACCGCCTTCAACATCGCAATAACCTACCCAATAGGGTAATTCGTATTGGGGCAGATAACCTATAAAATGCTCAATTTGTTGAGGGTCATTTCTGAAATAAAACGATGTTTCATCTATATTGATAGCTTTTTTATCAAAAAGGTTGAATAGTTTTTCGTATTTCATAATAAAAAAGCCCTTTCTTTGTTTATGATTGAATATAGTGATGTTTATAAGATGATTTGATTTGCATTTTAATGCCGTAAGGCAAATCATGCATTGTAAGATGCAAATTATGAACTTCAGTTCAATTTATGCTTTGCAAATCATTGTTGAAACAACGCTACACTTTCAACGTGACTCGTCCTCGGGAACATATCAACCGGTGTAACCTTTTTTACTTCATATCCCAGTTTCAACAACCTCTCTGCATCACGAGCTAATGTTGCCGGGTCGCAGGAAACATAAACTATTCTTTCAGGATTCATTTCTGAAACGGTTTTTAAAAGTTCTTCGTTACAACCTTTTCTCGGTGGGTCTAAAATTACAACCTTTGGTGTGATGTTTCGTTGCTGTAATTCCTTAATAGCATCTTTTGCATCACCGCAAATGAATTCGGCATTGTCTATATTATTTAATTTTGCATTGAGCTTTGCATCTTCAATAGCATCAGGAATAATCTCAATACCAATTAAAGATTTAGCTTCTTTTGCCATAGAAAGACCTATTGTGCCGGTACCACAGTAAAGGTCTAAAAAGTCATCATCTTTTGTGAGTGCGGCATATTCTTTTGCTTTGTTATAAAGCAATTCGGCGGTGTCGTGGTTAACCTGATAAAACGAAAGGGGCGAGAGCTTTACCTTAATGCCACAAAGAATATCAGTAATAAATCCATCACCGTAAAGAGTTTCGCATTCAGCCCCTAAAACAACGTTTGTCTTTTCTTGGTTTTTATTTAAAATAAGTGTTTTAAATCCGTTTACATTTTTAAGATTTTCTAAAAGAATGTCACTATGCTTTAGCGTGTCACCATTTATAACCACACAAACCATAATTTCGTTTGTGTTAAATGCTTTTCTTAAATAAATGTGACGGATTAAACCAACGTGTAAATCCTCACTATAAACAGGGATATTGTAGTCGTGTATAAAATTTCTGAAAACTTCTATAATTTCACCAAATTCTGTTGGTTCTAAAAGGCAGTCGTCACCGTCAATTACACGGTGGCTTTTTTTAGCATAAAATCCGATTTTTAAAATACCGTTTTCACGTCTTACAGGATATTGCGCCTTGTTTCTGTATCGTTCTGTATTTCTTGAAACAATAATATCTTCAAATGCAGGTTCTAAATGGGCAATTCTTAAAAATGCATCTTTGACTTTTTCTGCTTTCAATTGAGCTTCTGCATTATATTTAAGATGAGAAAAAGAACAACCGCCACAATATTTAAAATGTTCACAAAGAGGCTCTTGTCTGTCCTTTGAAGGCTTTATAATTTTCATAGCCTTACCAATAGCATAATTCTTTTTTGCTTTTATAATGTGGCATTTTATAACATCATTTTTAGCGGTATTCTCAACAAATACCGCAATTCCGTCCTTTTTACCAACACCGCTACCTTCACTTGTGTAGCCTGTTATTGTCAAATCAAAATCATCATTTTTCTTAATCATATTTCTAAATCCAATACTGCTTGTTTATACTCGTTATAAGTCAAAAATGTATTTATAATCGGCAACAATTTATTTGCAGAAAGCAACTCAGGTAAATCGAGTGACTTTAAAAATGCTTTTCTTTTAATTGCACTATCATCTCTACCTGAAAGTCCGTCTTCATATAAATCAGTTTTGGTTACTAATCTTCTTTGGGTTTCTTTTGTTTCTTCTGTGGTAACGCCCGCTTTAGTAAGTGCTTCTATTATTTTTTCTTTCGGAATACCCTCAACACCTAATTTACCTTCTTTACTGCTTTCGGTTTTTCGTTTTTCTTTGCCAAAAATATCG
>JAFSBS010000376.1 GCA_017437165.1 Clostridia bacterium | reverse complement strand
CTACTGTTGAACAATATGGTGATTACATCGAGCAGACAGATTTACTTGAAATTACTGCGGTTTATAATACAATTGTTGAATCAACAAAGCAACTTGCGTCTCAGGCAGGCCTTACTCTGGATACTATAGTAAGAAATGAACTTGTAGGTGGTACAAATGTTATGTATTGCCCTAAAGTATCAGATGGTACGGAAACAACGATTACTTCAAGAAGTGAACTTGACAAAACAGCGCTTTTGAGAGTAAAAGATGTTTTTAAAGCGGCTGCAGAATTAAAGGCTATGAATGCACCGAAAATCGATGGTTACTATGTCGGAATTATCCACCCTTATGTTGCATACGACCTTATGCAAGAAGCAGGTAATCAGTGGATGGAGGTGCAGAAATACACTACTCCGGAGAATATGCTGAATGGTGAAATAGGTTCTCTCGGTGGTGTTCGTTTTGTTGAGAGTACTGAAGCAAAAATCTGGCAGGAGGGTAAAGATGGTTCTGCAGTTTTCGCAACTCTTATTCTTGGGGCTGATGCTTACGGTGTAACAAGTGTTACAGGTGGCGGTGTTGAACACATTGTTAAACAAAAAAGTTATGGTAATGACCCGCTTAACCAAAGAAGTTCAATTGGTTGGAAAGGTCTTAAAACGGCTAAAAGACTTGTTGAGGAATACTTAATCAGAATTGAAAGCGGTTCTACTTTTAGCGGTAGTGCAAAAACGAACTGATTATAAGTAAGTATAATAAAAACACTATGTAAATAACAAAAACACGATAGAAAATTTTTAGTAAGTTTCTATCGTGTAAGAAAGGATTTTAATAATGACTAAAGATAAAGAAAAAATGGTAACAGTTTTTTTACCTAAAGAATCAAGAAATGACACAGAACGTTTTATTTCAGTAAATGGCGAAAGAATACTTGTGCAGACAGGGAAAAATGTAGAAGTGCCTGAAAGGTTCGCAGAAGTGATAAAAAACAGCGAAAAAATGTCGGCTGTTTCTGCTGAGTACATTGATAAAAATATTTCTCTTTGAGGTGGGAGTTTATGACGGTTTCTGAAGTTTTAGAAATTTATAATGAAGAAAATCAAAATGATATTCCAAAAAATTCAATAAAACTCTGGATTTCAGAACTTGATAAAAAAATCGCAGGGGAACTAAATAAAAATAGAGTAGATTTGAAAACTGATTTTTATTCAAAAGAAAAAGATGATTCATTTGTTTTGAATGCACCCGAACAATATGACGAGATTTATTCTGTATATCTGAAAATGAAAACGGATTATTATTTAGGTGAAACAGAGCGCTACAATAATTCTGCCAAGATTTATAATCATCTGTATTTTGAAATGGGTAATTTTATAAGCCGTAACTTTAAAATTAAAAATAAAAATTTTTTAAAGGTGGGGTTAAATGGTGATTAAACCAACTATAAATTACATTAACAAATCAGAGGAAATTATTTCTGAGTTTTCAGGATATAACAGAAATTTGAAAATTCCTGAAAATTGTTTTTATGACGAAGAAAATATAAGTAGTGATTATTCACCGGTTTTTTCACCGAGAAACAGGAGAGCTATATTTAATGTATCAGGTAAACGACTTCATGGTCTGTTCAGTAAATCTTCAATTGGTTATATAAATAACGGAATGCTTTACTATAACGGTTTGGCAGTTTCCGGTTTAACATTTCCTGATATAAGCGAAGAACGTAAATTTGTATCATTAGGTGCTTATCTGTTGGTTTTCCCCGATAAATTTTACCTTAACACAAAAAACTTAAGAGATTTTGGCTCACTTGAAGCAGAGTTTGAAACTTCTGAAGGAACAACGGTTTCGTTTTCATTATGCAGGTCAGACGGTTCACTTTATGAAAAATATTCTTTCGGTAAAACGTCGCCTGAAAAACCACAAAATAATGATTTATGGTTAGATACTTCGGTTGTACCAAATGTGTTAAAACAATATTCAGAAAATACAGAAAATTGGATAAATATAATTTCAACTTATATAAAAATTTCTGCTTTAAATATAGGAAAATTATTTAATGTTTTTGATGGGGTATCAATATCAGGTTGTGAAAAAAATGAATTTAATAATACTTTTATTATTCAGGATAAATGCGATGATTATTTAATTATTCCCGGTATTTTAAATGAAAGTTTTTCACAAAAAACAAAAATTAAAATTTCAAGAAAAATACCGGATATGGATTTTTATTGTGAAAGTGGAAACAGGGTCTGGGGTTGCTCATCAAAAAATAATGAGATTTATTGCTCTAAATTAGGTGACCCGAAAAATTGGAACTGTTTTATGGGGATAGCTTCAGATAGCTATGCTGTAACTGTTGGTACGGATGGGGAGTTTACAGGTGCTATAAGTTATAAAGGTTATGTATTATTTTTTAAAGAAAATTGTGTACATAAAATTTATGGATTTAATCCACCGTTTACGGTTAATACAAATTATATACGAGGTGTGCAGAAAGGTAGCGAAAAATCGCTTGTTACAGTAAATGAAACGCTTTATTATAAATCACCTAATGGAATTGTTATGTATGATGGTGGCTTACCAATAAGTATTTCTGATTTTTTTGGAAATGATTATTATTTTGATGCAGTAGCAGGTACTTTAAAAAATAAGTATTATATTTGTATGACAAACAAAGAAAATGAAAGAATTCTTTTTGTTTATGATGAATCAAAAAATATATGGCATAAAGAAGATAAAATAAATATAAAAGAATTTGCTTTACATAATTGTAATTTATATTTTATTTCAGAAAAAGACGGGATAAAAAAACTATATTTGGCAGATGCAATAAATAAATATGGAAATTTTTCCGGAGAATTATCAGGTTATTTTCTTGAAGATGATTTTTATTGGTTTGCAGAAACCGGTTTATGGGGATTGGATTTACCGGAAAAAAAGTATTATTCAAATATAAATATCAGATTAACCGGAGAAAAAAATTCAGAATTAAATATTTATTTTCAATTTAATTCAAATGGTGAATGGATAAAAAAAGGTGAATTTATAATAAATAAAACAGGGTCGGTGACTTTATCTTTGCAAACTCCTCGTTGTGACCATTTAAAAATCAGAATAGAAGGTAAGGGAGAAATTAAAATTTTTAGTATTTCAAGAAAAATAGAAAAAGGAAGTGAAAAATAGTGTATGATTTAAACTTATCAGTTCCTAATATTTCTACAACCAAATATTCTGATGACGAAAAGTTTTATTTATTAAAAAATTATCTTTACGAATTGAATGAGACGCTGTCATACGCGTTGGGAAACCTTGATATTTCTAATTTTTCGACCGGTCTAAAAAATGAAATAAATGATGTAAAAACAGATGTTTCAGAAATTTATAATCTAAAAGAAGAGGCACTTGAAAAATTTGCTGATTTAAAAAATAAAATAATTATTACTGCGAATGAAATATTTGAAAACTGCGCTACAGAAATTAAA
The DNA here is from genome assembly GCA_017437165.1 of Clostridia bacterium. GTDB lineage: Bacteria > Bacillota > Clostridia > Oscillospirales > Acutalibacteraceae > DTU089. The sequence goes on along the minus strand of JAFSBS010000376.1, from coordinate 1,768 downwards.
AGGTCAGAAAACGAAATAATACTAAATGCAGAAAATAGTTTTGTTGCCAAATCTGAATTTGGTGAATATCAAAATAAAACGAATGCTTCAATTAATGAGAATAGTGATGCTATTAAATTGAATGCTAATAATATTGAGTCAACGGTAAATGAATTTGAATATTATAAGATTCAGAATAATGCAGATATTTCTATTCAGTCAAGCGCAATAATTTCGCAAGTCGAGGATTTGTTTGCCAAAAAATCTGATGTTGAGGAATTAAGTGAAGTGGTTTCTTCCCAAATAACCCAAACGTCACAAAATATAACGGAGATTTTTTCAGAAAAAATTTTGAAAGTTGATGACAATATTCTTGATTTGGAAAACCAGATTTCTGAACTTGTTTACTCCCTGGATACTTATATTAAACGAGGAGAACTTGAAACAGGTGTTTATGGCATTGAAATAGGTAGAAGCAGTAGTAACATAAAAGCCAGATTTACAAATAATAAACTTTCCTTTATGCAAGGTGAAACAGAAGTAGCGTATATTTCACAAAACAACCTTTATATAACACGGGCGGAAATTACCGACTACCTGAAAATTGGTAATTCTGATGATGGTTATTTTATTTTTGATGTAAGTGAATATGGTTTAGAGGTGAGATGGTCTGATGGCAGTTAAAATTTTTGGTGAGTGTAGTGGTAGTTCCGGTAGCAAATATAATATTTGGGTTGAAGTCAATGAAAACTCACATAGTGTAAAAAATAATACAAGTAAACTGACGATAAAATTAAAACTAAAGCGAAATGATGGATATTCAAGTTCTGCGTACAATCTCAACAAATCCGAGAATTTTGCTAAAATAACGATAAATGATGCGGTGAAGTCAAGTCGCAATTTAACAATTGATACACGAAATAGTACAGTTGTTACTCTGTGTGAATGGACGGGAGATGTTTTGCACGATACAAGCGGTAAATTAACTATTGCAATCACCGGTAGCTTTAGTATGAGTGGTACATCACTTGATGGTGGTGTGGTTTCAGGTGATTTTACTTGTGTTACTATACCTAGAATTACTCCATTTGCTTTAAACAAATCCAATGTTAATTGCGGCGAATCTGTTTCTGTGACACTTACTCCGTTTTCATCAGAATTTAACCATGAAATTACTTATAGTTTGAATGGTGTCAGTTTATCTGAAGATATAGAAAAGGGTTCGACACAAATTGATTTATCTATCCCAAATGAGTGGGCGTATCAATTACCAAATTCCAATCAAGGTATTATTTGTTTCAATTTGAAAACGTATATTGGAACTGAACTAATTGGTTCAACAACCCGCAATATTAAATTAACAATACCTTCTACCAAAGAATTTATACCCGAATATGAAATAAGTTTCAGTACTAATAGCAAAGTTGAGAATGCGTTGAATTTAATAATTCAAAACAAATCAACTATAACCGTCAATATAAAGTCATTTTCAGGAAAATTTGGCGCAACTATGTTTTCAAGTTATATCTCACTTGGTGATGTAAAAAAACAGGGGACAACTGCAGAATTTGAATTGCCTGATGCGGGAGTTATAACATTTAATATACGTGTAATAGATTCCAGAGGTTTATATACAGATGAAAAACTGACGTGTTTTGTTGAAGAATATTCAAACCCGAGTTTTAAATGTAATAATATTTTCAGATGCAACACAGATGGTACTCCGAATGAAAATGGTTCAAGTGTATTGATTGATTTTACAAAAAAAATCAGCCTTCTTCATGGATAT
>JAFSBS010000375.1 GCA_017437165.1 Clostridia bacterium | reverse complement strand
CCATATAGTCAACACTATCACAGAAGAGAGATGTCTGGGCAATACCCGAAGCACCTGACGGAATTGAACAAATTGCCATAATAACCATACCAATAAGGATGTTTTTGCCTTCAAATCCAATAAGGTATGCAGCAACCTTGCCCACGATTGTGCAAATCTGAATGAAAATTAAAAGATTTTTATAACCACCGAATTTAACTTTAAGTTTGTCGGCGAAAATCATACCAAGAAAACTTGGTGCATAAGTAATTGCACCGTAAATAGTTGTAAGAGTCAAAGGCCCAAGAACCATTCCTGCAAATGAAATTTCAGGGACTTTGTATTTGAAGAAATGTGTAACAAGGTTGTTACCGAATGCCAATGAACCGAAAAGGTTTGCAAGAGTAACAAGCAGAAGCATTTTATTCTGGAAAAGAAGTTTGAAACATTCAAGAATTGATGTTTGCTGTGATTCAGGCTTAACAAGACGAACTCTCTCTTGTGCTTTATAACACTTTGCACTGACTAACGCACCGCCAAGACCAAAGATTGTCGCAAACAAAACTGTCATAAGGGCAAGTGAGTTGCCTGACTGCTTTGCAACAATCTCCATAATCATTGGAATAACTGCACTGAATACACCATAGAAAATAGAGCCTACTGTACGAGCCATCTGCACAAATTTGTCACGCTCGTTTGAGTCAGGTGTAACAACTGCAGTCATACCCCAAATTGCAACATCTTGCATTGTGTAAGTAATATCCCAACACAAATACATAATTACAAAATAACCAACGCGAAGCCATAAAAGTTCTTCAGCAGTTGAGAATACTACGAAAATAAGAACCGTGAAAATGCCAACGGGTACAGGTGTATATTTAAGAAGCGGACGAAGTTTTTCACCATTCTTAAAACGATGACGGTCAACAATTGAACCTATAATCGGGTCGTTAACACCATCCCAGATTTTCATTAACATTATGAGAACAGCAACAACTGCAGGTGGGAACAAAGCAATATCCGTCATAAAATAACTGAAAAAGCTGGCACCAATCATACAGTAAACAACATTTTGCCCCGCAAGACCTGTCATAAAGCTGCGTTTTTCTTTTTTACTTATGTAGTTCATAACAACATCCTTTCATTGATAGTTGTATTTCAATGATTTAATTATACACGAAGATAATGTGTTTTTATATAGGTAAAAGTCATAAAAAAACAATAAGAAATTTGACATATAAAAAGCCGATAGTGTATAATAGTTTCATACTTTAGAAAGAAAAGGTAACTTTATGAGTTGGAAAGCAGAATACACTCGAAAACTTGTATCCGCAAATGAGGCTATCAAAGCAATAAAAGATGGCGACAAAGTAGTTATGTCTTTTGGTTGTGGTGAGCCAAGGGCTATTGTTCGTGCTATGCGTGAGAATTATAAAGATTTTCACAATGTTCAGGTAATCAATATGCTTTTGCTTGGTGAAACTCCTTGGGTTGATGAAGAAGTAAAAGGGCATTTTTCATACAAT
>JAFSBS010000374.1 GCA_017437165.1 Clostridia bacterium | reverse complement strand
TTCAATCTGTTCATTTATTTCATCTGATAATTCCGTATAAAATCTTTTGGTTTCTTCATTTAATAATAAGTATTTACCTACCCTTTTTACTTTTCTTATAAATGTCCTATTGAATTTATAATCACCATTTTTCAAAGGACAATCTGCTCTTATATCTATAATAGTTTTAACTTTTCCATTTTCTGACATAAGCGGAAACAACGGATAAATTCTGCAAGACAATGGTCTTTTGTTTCTGTCACAGTTACCATTACAAACGGCAATTTTTACACCTGACTCGGTTTCTTTTATTTTTATATTTTCATCTATAAACTTTTCTTCCCCCGGGAATAAAATCATTCCTGTGTTTTCATCACCTTTGCAACATTTACCATTACAGAGTTTTCCACAATCTTCCTTTAATGGAGTCTCTCTTCTTAAAAGCGAATAACAAGTTAAAATAACATCTTCTTTTTTCATAAAATTAAAACCTTTCGTTTATATCTTAATTTTCTGTACATAATAAATTCGTAAGGGTGTATTTTACACTCTCAAAATTAAGGAGGTAACTTATTATGGAACAAAAAAACAATTCTATCGGTTGCACAGTTGATACTTGCAAATACCACGCACAAACTGCTAACTACTGCACAAAAAATGCAATTGAAGTAACTGCTTGTAGTTCTTGTGCAAAAACAAGTGACAACACTTGCTGTCAATCATTTGAAGTAAAATAAGCAAATTTTAAAGTAAAACCGACAGATTCTGAATCTGCCGGTTTTATTTTAGTTTGGTATATCGTAAGTTACACCTTCAACATTTTTTGCTATAATATATTTACCAAAAGACGGTTTACCTTTATATACATTTGCTTTCATAAAAATATTCTTTGTTGAACTTACATTAAGCGCGGGGATTGAATTTAACATAAACAGATTATTTTCAATATAAATATTCTCATTTATAAAACCTACAAAACGTCTGTTTTCAGGCGCAATAAGAATCGCACTTTCTTCACAGTTCATAAATGCGTTACCACGAATCATCATAGATTTAACGGCACCGCTTTCAAACCAGGTAATTGCATCATCTGAAACGAAAATACCACTTTTACCTGTATTTAAAAATTTATTGTTTTCAATTAAAACTCTGCCTCGGGTTGCAACAATCAATCCTCTTGAGGCAACTCTGTTAAGTGTATTTTCAGAAAATTCAACATCCGGACAAGCAGTAATATCTTCAATTACTGCACCCAAAGGATTATTTCGTGTTGAAAGTTTTAATTTTATATGATATCTGTCAATCATTTCAGATTGCAGAATTTTTGAACTACCGTGTTCTGCAAGAGTTTTAGGGTCAACAAAAATAATTGTGTCATTAACTCTTAACGGATTAAACCCATAAGTGCGTCTGTGACCATAACGTACAACGATTGTATCGTCTGTACTTTCAACCACTTTAAAGAAAACACCGTGAATATTGCAACCATCATCACCCGATGAGCTGAAATTGCAATTTTTGATTTTTACATTACCACGACACATTGAAGCAACAACAAAATCTGCAAGACAAGAAAAATCAACTTCAGTACCTTCGTGTGGAGAAAAATCTGAATTTTCAAGTGTGATATTTTCAGAATTCTGTGCAACCAGACCTAAAGAATAGTTAAAACGTTGGGTTATATTTTCGAGTCTTATATTTTTACTACCGTCAACTAAAATACCAACATTTTTTCGTGCCTTTGGAAATACATAAAAAACCTGACCCGCTTCAAAATCTTTTGGAATTAAATATCTTGCTTTAAACACTCTCGGAGAAACTTCTTTTATTGTAGAAACACCAAAAAACGGGTGCGAACCATTTCTTTTTACGTGATTATAGTTAGAGGCTTTCGCAGTCGGTGTCCAACTACCTGAGTTTTTAAGTTCGGTAAAACCTAATTTA
>JAFSBS010000373.1 GCA_017437165.1 Clostridia bacterium | reverse complement strand
CATAATCTGTGTGAATATTCTCGGTAATATGATTAGTGTTGCTAATGGTGAAAAGATTATCGACCTTGAATTTTACAAAGAAAATCAGGACCAGACTACCATTATCTATGCAAAAAACGAAGAAGATGAGTTTGTAGAACTTACAAAACTCCACGGTGAAGAGAATCGTGTGTGGGTTGATATGGAAAATATGTCCGAGTGGATGCCAAAAGCCTTTGTAGCTATTGAAGATAGTCGTTTCTATGACCATAAAGGCGTTGACTGGTTCAGTTCAACATTTGGTATTTTAAGGTCTGTTCTTGCAGACGGTGATATTCGTGGTGGTTCAACAATCACAATGCAGCTTATTAAAAACCTTACAGGTGAAAAAGGCGTTACTCTTAACAGAAAATTTAATGAAATCCTTTACGCTTTGAATATGGAAAAGTATTATGAAAAGCCTGAAATTCTTGAAGCGTATCTTAATACAATCTATTTAAGCCATAACTGTTACGGTGTTCAAACTGCGGCTGAAACATATTTCGGTAAAGATGTTGCTGACTTGAATCTTGCCGAATGTGCATCTATTGCAGTTATTACTCAAGAACCTGCAGCCCGTGACCCGTTGTGGAAACCTGAAGCAAATAAAACTCGTCAGGAATGGTGTCTTGCTAAAATGCTAGAGGCTGAAATGATAACTCAAGAGCAGTATGACGAAGCAATTGCTTATGAACTTATTTTCACAAATGACGACAGATATATTGCTGAACACGAAGAAAGTGTTGAAAAAGCAACTGATAATGAAATTCAGAGTTACTATGTTGACTATGTAATTACAAGTGTAATCCGCGATTTGAAAGAACAGGGTTATTCTAACTATGAAGCAAACAAAATGATTTATTCAGGCGGTTTGCGTATTTATTCAGCAGTTGATACACGAGTTCAGAGCATCCTCGAAGATGTTTATGTGCACAGAACAAACTTCCCTACACAGCGTGTAAGTGATGTTAAAGATATGTATCAGTCTGCGATGACAATTATGGATTATAGCGGTAGAATTGTGGCTTTGGTTGGCGGTGCAGGTGAAAAAACTGAAAACCGTTCAAATAACCGTGCAGTTTCTGCAGTTCGTCAGCCGGGTTCTTCAATTAAGCCATTAACAATTTATGCTCCTGCTATTGAGGAAGATATTATTACTTGGTCATCAAAAATTAAGAACTATGGTATCACATGGCAGGGCAGACGCTGGCCAACTAACTATGGTGGTGACCCTGGAGACCCTGATAGTTATGTAAGTGCACAGTATGCAGTTGCTATTTCATACAATACTGTTCCCGCACAGCTTCTTATGATGATGGGCTTTGACTTGAGCTATGATTATCTTACAGAAAAGTTCCATATTACAACATATAATGACGCTCAGGATAGCGTTTCACCATCAGCACTCGCAACAGGTGGTTCAACAGGTGGTACTACAACTTTACAAATGGCTGCAGCATTCGCAACTTTCGGTAATGGTGGTAAATATTATGAGCCATACTGTTATTATGAAGTAAAGAATAGTGCTGGT
>JAFSBS010000372.1 GCA_017437165.1 Clostridia bacterium | reverse complement strand
TGCAGTTGAAGCGGGTGAAAAGTTGGGCTTTTTACAGGGTGACTTACAAAGTAAGGTTGACCCTTATTTAAGACCGCTTTATGACGCTCTTTTTGATATGTTGGGTGCAGAAAATTTCCAGAAGTATCAGGAGCGTGGTAATATAGAAGTTGCACCGCTTGCTTATATGCGAGGCAGAACTTTAGATGATAGTTTTATAATTTTGGATGAAGCACAGAATACGACCCCTGAGCAGATGAAAATGTTTTTAACAAGAATGGGGTTTAATTCTAAAGTTGTTGTAACCGGTGACGTAACACAGATTGACTTGCCTGACGGTAAGCGTTCAGGTCTTGTAGAAGTAACAAAGGTGTTAAAAAACATTGAACAGATTGACATTGTGCGATTTTCTGAAAAAGATGTTGTACGTCATAAATTAGTTCAGGATATTATAAAGGCTTACGAAAAATATGAGGAGGCAAAGAAGAGAAATGACAAAGGTAATCATCACAAATGAACAAAAAGAAGTTAAAATTCCAACAGGTGTAAGACTTTTAGTCAGAAGATGTTGCAATGCAGTTCTTCTTTATGAGGATTTTAAAGAAGCAGCAGAAGTTAGCGTAACTTTCGTTGATGACGAAAGAATACATAGTCTAAATAAAGAATATCGTGATGTTGACAGTAGTACGGATGTTTTATCATTTCCACTCGGCGAAAATGGTGTTTACGACAAAAACAATGATACCGGAGCATTGCTTCTCGGTGATATTGTAATTTCAATACCAACTGCAGTCCGTCAGGCAAAAACTTACGGACACTCATTGCAGAGAGAAATCGGTTTCTTAACAGTACACTCTATGCTTCATTTATTAGGTTATGACCACGTAAATGGTGGTATGGAAGAAGTTCGTATGCGTGAAAAAGAAGAAAGAGTCCTTACAGAACTTGGTTTGAAACGTAACAATTCTTATTATATGGATGAGAATGAGGAATAATTTTTTATGAATGATGTAAAAAGTCTTGCAAAGAGTTTTTTGTATGCTATAAAAGGCATTCTGTGGGTTGTTTGCAATGAAAGAAATTTCAGAATTCATATCACTTGTATGTGCTATATGTTTTACTATCTGTTAAGATATGATTTTTTTGTAGTTTCTAAAACCGAGTTTTGCATTTTACTGTTGTCGTGTGCTTTGGTTCTTGGTGGCGAACTTATTAACACGGGTGTCGAAAAAGCAGATGATGCTGTATCAAGAGAGCATAAGAGAGCAATTGCAATTTCTAAAGATGCTGCTGCGGGTGCAGTTTTAATATTTGCGGTTTTTTCGGTTCTTATAGGAATAGTAATAATGTTCCAAAAAGATGCATTTCTTCAATTATTCAATCACTACGCAACAGAGCCGATTTATATTTTGTATCTTGTATTGAGTTTAATAATGGCTTTGTTGTTTATTTTTAAATTCGGAAGTTTCATAAAGTTTATAAAAGGAAAGAAAAAATAATGGGAAACAGAAAAACTTCGTTTATTGCCATTGTCGGCAGACCAAATGTTGGTAAATCTTCAATTTTAAACAGATTATTAGGTCAGAAGATTGCTATAGTATCATCAAGACCGCAGACAACAAGAACAAAAATTATGGGTGTTTTAACCGAAAATGATATTCAGTTGGTTTTTACCGATACACCGGGCTTTCACAAACCTAAAACAAAATTAGGTGAAAAAATGATTAAGTCTGTTGATGATGCAATTTCAGGAGTTGATTCCTGTCTTTTTGTTACTGAAAGTAAAGGCGAAATAAGACCTACTGAAATTGAACTTTTGGAAAGACTGAAAAAAGAAAAAATTCCTGTAATACTTGCTATAAATAAAATAGATATGCTTTCTAAAAAAGAAGAACTTATGGAAAGAATATTGGAACTTTCAAAACTCTGTGATTTTACAGCGGTTGTTCCTGTATCTGCACAAAATGGCGATGGATTGGAAGAACTTAAAGAAGAACTTAATAAATTAGCGGTTGAGTCAGAATTTTTCTTCCCTGAAGATACTTTAACAGACCAGCCGGAACGCGTTTTAGCATCAGAAATGATAAGAGAAAAATTGCTTTACAGATTAAATGAAGAAATTCCGCACGGTATTGCAGTTTCAATTGAAAGTATGAAAGAACGTGAAACAGGCGATATTATGGATATTGAAGCAATAATCTATTGTGAAAGAGATAGCCACAAAGGAATAATTATAGGTAAAGGTGGCTCAATGCTTAAAGCAGTTTCTTCAAGTGCAAGAAAAGATTTAGAAGAGTTTTTTGATTGTAAAGTTAATCTTCAGTGTTGGGTAAAGGTTAAAGAAGGTTGGCGTAACAGAGAAGGTTTAATACACAATTTCGGACTTGACCAGTAAAAAATACCAAATCAGAGAAGCACATAAAAATATATTGGATGAATAAACTATTACCATAGATTTTTGAAGGGATATGTTTTTATGGAAAGTAAAATGCTTTGGGATAAATTTATGAAAAATGGCAAAGTATCTGATTATTTAGCGTACCGTAAATATATAAATGGTGCAGAAGCAGAAGTGTCAGTGATTGACGATTGTATGGAGTTGACCGGTATTGACAAAAATCAACGCTTCGGGGTTAGTGATAAGGGAACAGAGTGTAGGTGAATATGACCGCCTTATAACTGTTCTCACAGCAAAAAACGGCTTAATAAAAGCATTTTGCAGAGGTGCTAAAAAATCGAGTAGTAAAAAGCTCTCATCAACAGCACTTCTTACATATTCCGAGTTTACATTTACTAAAACAAAAGACGCATTTTCAGTTCAGGAAGCAGAAGTAAAAGAAGTGTTTTTTGAACTCCGTAACGATGTAGTTAAAATGGCGTTAGCACAGTACTTGTGCGAATTGGCTTATGAATTTTGTGAAGAAGATTACGAGTCGGAGGAAATTCTCCG
>JAFSBS010000040.1 GCA_017437165.1 Clostridia bacterium | reverse complement strand
ATTTGCTTTATAGTTTGAAGCATCATTAAGACCGATAACCTGAATTTTTTCAGAGTTTCTTTCAATGTAAGTGCTTTCATCTTTTAAAACTGTAACACCAATTTCAGTGAGCTTGTCTAAAAATTCAAAATATGTGTTTGCATCTGAACGTATTTCGTGGTTGCCGACTATAAAATAAATATCACAGATTTTTAAAATTTCTTTAAATAAATCAATCGGTATAGTAGTATTGGTGTAAAATCCGTCAATCGTGTCACTTGTAACAAAAACTGCGTCAGGTTTTTCTTCTGTTACACTTCTGATGAGATTTTTATTGTTTTTACCGAATTCTGCATTATGCAAATCTGAAATGTGAACTATTTTGAATTCATCAAAGTTTTGTGGTAAAGCAGAATTTTTAATCGTATATTCAGTAGTTTCAATTTTGAAGTTACTATATACAACAAAAGTACCTGAAACTATAACTAAAAAGAGTATTAAAACAATAAATTTTTTATTTTGCGTAATCTTTTTCAATTATCTCGAATTCTCCATTCTTTAAAATACTCAATAAATCATCGTTTGTTTTAATCGGCTCGTTTGTAATAATACCTGAAATTCCTGCACCTGTAACGCGGTGACAGTCACTACCGGAAGTTTTAATTTTTAAGTTTTTCTTTTCTGCCCAATTAATTGCTTTTTCATTTTCTTCTTTGGTAGATTTTCCGTTTACAATTTCAACACCGTCAAGATATTTCGGGTTCGCTCTGTAAATGTACGGCCTGAAAGGGTGTGCCTGAATTATAATGCAACCGTGTTTTCTGAAAAATGCGGAAGTTCTTTTTAAATACATAGGTAGAAGAAATGGCGATTTTTCAACGAGTTCTTCTGTTACACCGTAAATTAAATAATCGTTTCCATTCAAGAAAAAACGAAGTTCTACACCTAAAAGTACACAAAAATCTTCTGTTTCATATTTCTTTGCTTCTCTGTAACCTTTAAGATAATGCTCAGAACGAAGTTTTTTATTGAATATTTCTTTTAAAGAAAACGTAAAATCAGAGTAATGGTTTGTAATTACAATTCCCGAGTATCCTAATTCTTTATATTTTTCAACAAGTTCTTTTGCAGTGATTTGAGCGCATTGACTCGTTTCTGTTGTGTGAGAGTGTAGTTCGTATTTGTATTTCATAAAGTTCTCCGTTTCCTTTTGTAGTGCAATTATACAACTTTTATTTTGTTATTGCAATAGGTTGGTAGTGATGATATAATTAGTGATAGGAAACGAGAATTAGGAACTAAGAATTAGGTGTTGGGTATAGTTTATTGCTGACTAGTTCCTAATTTCTGGTTTCTATTTCCTTGTATATTCAAGAAAACAAATTGGAGGTAATTAATTATGCTCGAATTCTTATGGGGGTTTCCCAAAATGCTCTGGAGTGTGCTTGTTTTAATCGGTACACTTGTAACAATCTTTTTAGATGCTGGTGAAGTTACATCTTCAAGCGAAGTTGAATTAGTGAACGAAAAATGCGTAGTGTTAGAAAAGGCTTTGATTTCTGGCCAAGGGCTTACAACAGATGGTGAGTATTTTTACACATCAGGTTCTTTGACAGGTATTTCTACAAGTGGTCTCGCCAAGTGGGATAAAGATGGTTTTGTAGTTCTCGCTGACTATACCGCTATGCCGAAAGATTATCGTGAAAATCTTAATCTTAATCACTTGGGTGGTATGAGTTACTACGATGGTAAACTTTATGTTGCTGTTGAAGATTCTGAAGATAATAACCCTTATCTTATGACATTCTCTGCTGAAACTCTCGAGTTTTTAGAAGCATACGAAATGCCGCAGGAACTTTTAGAGGGTAGTTTCCCTTGGTGTGCAGTAGATTCAGAAAATGGTTATATTTATTGCTCACAGTTCCGTGATGTAAACGAAATTTTCGTGTTCGATTTAGAAACAATTGAATATTCTCATTCAATTAAACTTTCAGAACAAATTACTCGTATTCAGGGTGGCGAAGTATATAACGGGTTACTTTACCTTTCTTATGACGCAAAAGATGGTAACACCGATTACATACAGACAGTAGATATTAAAACAGGTGAAGTAAAAACACTCTGTGAAAGAAACATTCCTGCAAAATGTGGTAACGAGGCAGAAGGTCTGACAGTTTACCCAATGGAAGACGGTTCTTTAATCCATGTTCTCGACTACGACAAAGCAGTGGGAGTCTATACGAGAAGCTACAAGTTAAAATAGGGATCAGAAATTAGAAATCAGAAATCAGAACCCGGTTAAAAAATGCATTCTATCATCTAAAGTTCTAACAAACTAAAAATGATAGAATGCATTTCATATTATTTAAACTAATTTCTCTTTTCTAATCCCTGATCCCTGGATGCTTAAACATTAAATCTGAATAATACAATATCTCCATCCTGCATAACGTACTCTTTACCCTCAGAACGAACAAGACCTTTTTCTTTTGCTGCCTGCATTGAGCCACATTCCATAAGTACGTCGAAAGAAACAACCTCTGCACGAATGAAACCTCTTTCAAAGTCTGTGTGAATCTTACCTGCAGCCTGTGGTGCTTTAGTACCTTTTTTAATTGTCCACGCTCTTACTTCTGGCTGACCAGCTGTAAGGTAAGACATTAAGCCTAATAAGTCATAGCTTCTTTCAATAAGTCTGTCAAGACCACCTGAAGAAACGCCGATTTCAGAAAGGAACATTTCTTTTTCTTCGGCTTCGAGTTCTGCAATCTGTGATTCAAGCTCTGCACAGATAGGTAAAACCTCACTGCCTTCGTCAGCGGCAATCTTTTTAACTGCATTAAATCTTTCATTTGTTTCAATATTTTTTGTGAAATCTTCTTCACTCATATTACAAGCGTAAATAACAGGTTTAGATGTAAGTAAATCTACAGTGTCAAGTAAAGCCTTTTCATCATCCGTCATTTCAACACTTCTTGCACAAATACCGTTGTTAAGCGCTTCGTTTACTCTTTCAAAAAATGCTACTTCTGTTGCAAGAGATTTGTCACCTTTCATAGCCTTTTTGCTTCTGTCAATTCTTCTGCCTAAAATTTCTGCATCAGAAAGAATTAACTCAAGGTTGATAGTTTCAATATCACGCTGTGGGTCAATTGAGCCTTCAACGTGCATAATGTCGTCATTGTCAAAGCAACGTACAACGTGAATGATTGCGTCAACTTCTCTTATGTGAGAAAGGAATTTGTTACCGATACCTTCACCTTGTGAAGCGCCTTTTACAAGACCTGCAATATCAACAAATTCAATTGTTGCAGGAGTTACTTTCTGTGGATTATACATTTCGCAAAGTGCATCAAGCCTTTTGTCCGGAACTGATACAACACCAATATTAGGTTCAATTGTACAGAACGCATAGTTAGCCGCTTGTGCCCCCGCATTTGTAAGTGCATTAAAAAGTGTACTTTTACCAACATTTGGAAGTCCAACAATACCAAGTTTCATTTTTATTCTATTCTCCTTATTTTACTTATGTTTTGGTGGGTTGCTATATCACTTTTACACCATTTTTACACCATTTTTACATAAGTTTATTATTTTCAAATTGTTCGACAGCTTTTATCATTGATTCATCTGTCACATGGACATAGCGGTCCATGGTGGTCTTTAGATTTGAATGCCCTAAAAGCATTTGTAATACTTTAGGTTGCATACCACTTTCAATTGCTCTTGTTGCGTATGT
>JAFSBS010000371.1 GCA_017437165.1 Clostridia bacterium | reverse complement strand
TGTGAGTTACCACCCTGGTTTGGAATTCTTGCTTTCATTTTATTGTACCATCCTTTTTTAAAATTTATTCTTCGACTATATAATCTATTTGCATTTTATTGAGTTTTGTAATAAGGACATCAACAGGTGCTGCATTTTCATTTGCAGTAGGAGAGTGACCATCATTATAAATAGCGGGTTTTAATTTTTCACCGGTTGCTCTCGTAATTGCTTCCTGAATTGCATCAGCATTCATTTTAACTTTAAAGAGTGCGGGGAAAGCAGTGTTTTTTGCTTTTATGAATATTGTATTACCTGCCCTGTACGCTTCAGAACCTTGTAACATAGGGTAAAGAGGTTTGCTTATTTTGCCGATTTGCTCTAAACAATTCCCCCAAGCTGTAAAGGGTTGTGCCTTGTCAGATTCGGTTACTATTGTCATATCAACCGGTGCTTTAGGGGTAAATGGTGCTTCAGTTACAGGTGACATAACGGTCGGTTCAGGTGGTAATGGTGGCTCGTCATCCCTTGTATATTGCGGGTTTTCGCTCTGTAAAGGCTTTTCGCTTGCCACTTCTTCGGTTTCTGTCAAAGGTTGAGTTTCTTCAATAACCGGAGCTTCTCTTATAACATTAGTTTGTTGTGCTTGAGGAATAACAGGGGTTGCAGAAACTGTATTTGCTTTTAACATCATAATTTGCGCCTGTAACTCATCTATTCGTGCAACAAGTGCGGAATTATCAGTTGAAAGAGCAGGAGAACAGAGTCTTATAAGAGTTGTTTCGACTTTTGCTCTCTGGTGAGCGCTGTATTTCAGTTGAGAAGACTCTGTGCAAAGTGTTTCCATTATATAAAGAATTGTTCCGTAAGTTATATTTGAAGCGAAATCTTTGTAACGATTCAGTTCATCTGGTGTACATACAACAAATTCTTCAGGTTTTTTAGTTGTCTTGACAATCATAATATTTCTGAAGTGGTTGACGAGTTCGCTTACGAGTCTTTCCATATCACAAGAAGACGCGTGAAGTCGGTCAATTATATTAAGAATAGTACTGCTATCCTGGTTTTTTATAGCATCTGAAATTTCAAAAAGATAGTCTTTACCTAAAAGTCCTGCTGCCTTACTTACAGTATTAACAGAAATTTCTTCACTGAAACTTGCACACTGATCGAGAATTGAAAGTGCATCTCTTAACGCACCGTCTGCAATTCTTGCAATGAGCATGGCGGCATCTTCTGCTAAAGTGATTTGTTCGTTTTGTGCTACAAGTAAAAGTCTTTTTGCAATATCTTCAGGCGGAATTCTTCTGAAGTCAAAGCGTTGACATCTTGAAAGAATAGTAGCAGGGAGCATATGAACTTCAGTAGTTGCAAGAATGAACAGTACATGACTTGGTGGTTCTTCAAGTGTTTTTAAAAGTGCGTTGAAAGCACCTGTTGAAAGCATGTGAACCTCGTCTATGATATAAACTCTGTACTTTGCAACTGCGGGGGTGAAGTTTGCTTCTTCTCTTAAATCACGAATATTGTCAACACCGTTGTTACTTGCTGCGTCAATTTCAGTAACGTCTAATATTGAACCATCATCAATACCGCGACACACTTCACATTCATTACAAGGGTTACCATTTTGTGGGTTAAGGCAGTTTACTGCTTTTGAGAGTATTTTTGCACAAGTTGTTTTACCTGTACCGCGTGAACCTGTAAAAAGATAAGCGTGAGAAAGTCGTCCTGCTTCAACTTCGTGCATCAATGTTTCTGTGATATGGCTCTGACCTGAAACATCACTGAAAACTTGTGGACGCCATTTTCTGTAAAGTGCCTTATGCATTTTGTTCACCCCTTGTAAAAAATAATACACTCAACTCTGTCATACGACGAATAGGCGGACTGTGGCGCACAGAACTATCCGCTTAATGCTGCTCGGTTCCCCGCCTGACATGGTTCACGGTGCCCCGTCGCACAGGACCCACTCGTCGCATGACGGAATTGAGTGTAAATAACTGCGCTAGGAAATATTATAACTTATTTTAAGTTAAAAATCAATAGAATTTATTGAAAATCAACCCTCGTATTCATCTTCGTTTTCCCAATTGTGCCAAACTGCCTGAATATCATCATTATCTTCAAACATTTCCAGCATTCTGCTCATTTGTTTCATTTGGTCCTGGTCCTCAAGACGAGTATAAGTCTGTGGAATGTAAGCAACTTCTGCAGAAACAAATTTATAACCTTTTGCCTCAAGATCACCGCTCACCGCACCTAAATCATTAGGTTCTGTACGGATTTCGAAGATTTCTTCATCATCTGTAAGGAAATCTGTTGCGCCACATTCAATAGCATCTTCCATAAGTTTTTCTTCATCAACACCGTCTTTTTCAACGATGATAACACCGAAACGATCAAACATAAACATAACGCACCCGGATGTACCCATATTGCCGCCGAATTTATCGAAGTAGTGGCGAACATCTCCGGCTGTACGATTACGGTTGTCTGACAGACATTCAACGATAACTGCGATGCCGCCGTTGCCGTAGCCTTCGTATGTGATGGATTCATAGTTTTCTTTATCGTTGTCACCGGCTTTTTTGATAGCTCTCATCAGGTTGTCCTGTGGAACGTTTGCAGCACGGCCTTTTGCCAGCAGGTCACGAAGACGTGCATTGTTGTTAGGGTCTGCACCGCCTTCTTTTACAGCAACAGAAATTTCTCTTGCAAGTTTTGTAAACACTTTTGCTCTTGCAGCGTCATTAGCACCTTTTTTTCTTTTGATAGTGCTCCATTTTGAATGTCCTGACATACAAATTCTCCTATTATTATATACTTATTTTCATAAAAATATGCTTAAAAATTACCACCCATAATTTTACCATAGTTTTGTAATATTTGCAAGTATACAACACTTTTACAGGTAAATATTTCTCGAATGAATAAAAAAATCCACACGGATTATACTAAATCCGAAAGGAAGTGAGCAAAATGGCAAAAGACAACAACAGAAAGACAAATCAGGAAAATCAGCGCCAGGAACAGAAACAGGAACAGCGCCAGCAGAAAAACGAAAAATAAGCTTTGATTTTTACCGATAAGTACAGAACTGCCTGTTTTTGTCTTTTAAGACTGAGTCAGGGAATATCTGTACAAAATAAAACCTCCGGATTTATCTGTCCGGAGGTTATTTCTATTCCTGTTTGCCTTCTTTTACACCTTTTGCACCCAGTACACTGGTTATTGTGCCGAAGAAAATTTTCACATCATTTGCAAATGTAATGTTCTGTGCATAGTCGCCGTCATATTTTGCCTTCACATCAATAGGCAGCTCATCCCTGCCTTTTATCTGTGCAAGACCAGTGAGACCCGGGCGGACGTCGTTCGCACCGTATTTGTCACGTTCTTCAATAAGGTCGAACTGATTCCACAGTGCAGGGCGAGGACCGATAATGCTCATTTCACCTACAAGGATATTCCATATCTGTGGAAGCTCATCGAGACTGGATTTGCGCAGAAATCTGCCGATTTTTGTAATTTTGCTTTCAGGGTCTGCCAGAAGATGTGTCGGCACATCTTTTGGTACATCTGCGTACATAGTACGGAATTTGAGAATCTGAAAATGTTTTTTATCCTTTGCAACACGTTTTTGTTTAAAAAGTACAGGACCTTTTGAATCCAGTTTTATAAGGACTGCTATAACCACCAGCACAGGTGAAAGAACAAGAAGTCCCGCTGCTGAAAGGACAATATCAATTAATCTTTTAAAAAAATTCTTATACATAGTTTAATACTCTAT
>JAFSBS010000370.1 GCA_017437165.1 Clostridia bacterium | reverse complement strand
CGCATAATTGCTACGCCTTCGTTTACATCGTTTGAACCATAGCAACGAACTTTAGCTCTTTCACCATTTGAATAAGCTGTTTCGTTAACAATTTTGAGTTCATCTGTGTAGTAATCATAATCTGTTTCAACATAAGTGAAACCGTTGATTCTTGAAATAATCATAGCAGCGTCTTTACCAAGACCGTTAAGGATAACTCTTAATGGTTCTTTTCTAACTTTGTTAGCTGAACGAGCAATACCAATAGCACCTTCAGCAGCAGCAAAGCTTTCGTGACCTGCAAGGAATGCAAAGCATTTTGTGTTGTCATCAAGAAGCATTGCGCCAAGGTTACCGTGACCAAGACCAACTTTTCTTTGGTCAGCAACAGAACCAGGAATACAGAATGCCTGAAGACCAATACCAATTTTAGCAGCAGCATCTGCAGCTTTTGTTGCACCACTCTTGAGAGCAACTGCAACGCCGAGTGTGTAAGCCCAAACAGCATTTTCAAATGCAATAGGTTGAACACTCTTAACTTCTTTTTCTACGTCAATACCTTTTGAAAGGCAAAGTTCTCTTGCAGCCTCAAGGCTTTCAATACCATATTCGGCAAGGCACTTTTCAATACCGGCCATTCTTCTTTCTTTACCTTCGAATCTCATATCATTAGCCATTTTAAGAAGCCTCCCTTATCTTATTCTTCTCTAGGGTCGATGTACTTAACAGCGTCAGCAAAACGACCATAGTTACCTGTGTTGTTTTTGAGTGCTTCGTCAGCAGACATACCGTGACGGATGTCTTCCATCATTTTACCGAGTTTTACGAATTCGTAACCGATAACCTGATTATCAGCATCAAGAGCCATACGAGTAATATAGCCTTCTGCCATTTCCATATAACGAACACCTTTTGCTTTAGTACTGAACATTGTACCAACTTGTGAACGAAGACCTTTACCTAAATCTTCAAGACCGGCACCAACAACAAGAACATCTTCTTAAAATGCTGATTGGCTACGACCATAAACAATTTGAAGGAAGAGTTCACGCATAGCAACGTTGATAGCGTCACAAACGAGGTCTGTGTTGAGGCACTCTAAAAGAGTTTTACCAGGAAGAATTTCTGCTGCCATAGCTGCAGAGTGTGTCATACCTGAACAACCGAGTGTTTCAACAAGTGCTTCTTCAACGATACCGTTTTTAACGTTGAGAGTGAGTTTACATGTACCTTGTTGTGGTGCACACCAACCCACACCGTGTGTGAAACCTGAAATATCTTTAATTTCGTATGCCTTCACCCATTTTGCTTCTTCTGGAATAGGTGCAGGACCGTGCTTAGGACCTTTTGCTACTATGCACATGTTTTCTACTTCGTGTGAATAGTTCATAAATCATTGACTCCTTTCGGATGTTTATTTTTTTACTTTAATATTTTAGTACATAACGTCCTTTAAGTCAAGAGTAAATGTCAACCTTTAAACTACAATTTACACAGTGGTTTATGGTAAATTTTATTAAAATTGAATAAACGACTTGTATTTCTTGTCGAATATCTATATAATATAGTATTGGTGAAATTTTATTTCAGAAAGAGTGTACTTATGGTTTTTTCGAGTTTGATTTTTATCTACGCTTTTTTACCTATAACGCTTATGATTTATGCAATCGGTAAAAAGACGAATTTAAGAAATTACATACTTTTAACTGCATCTCTTGTGTTTTACACATGGGGTGAACCTCTTTATGTCTTAATTTTAATTACAATGACTTTTATTGACTGGCTCTCTGCCCTTTTAATACAAAATGTATGTGAAAAAATAAGTACTAAAAAAGCAACTTTGATTATAACGGTTATTATAAATCTTCTTATAATCGGTTTCTTTAAATATACCGGCTTCTTTCTTTCTAATATCAATGCAATATTTGGTGTGCCTGAAACAATACCAAATATTATATTGCCTATTGGTATTTCATTTTATACTTTCCAATTACTTTCTTATGTTGTTGATGTTTACAGAGAAGATATACCCGCACAAAAGAAATTTTCAAATTTACTGCTTTACTCAAGTCTTTTTTATCAATGTATAGCAGGTCCTATTGTGAGATACAGCGATGTACAGAATGAAATTGAAAACAGACGTATTGATTTTACCGAGGTTTGTGAAGGTATTTCAAGATTTTCAGTTGGTTTAGCAAAAAAATGTTTACTTGCAAATATATGCGGTTCACTTTCAGACCAACTTTTAGTATCAGATACGTTTATGAATTCACCCGAAACCGTAAGTGCGGCACTTTCAGAAGTTGCTTCCCGCTCATCAGTCGGTATATTCTTCGGTGTACTTTTCTATATGCTTCAGATTTATCTTGATTTTTCTGCTTATTCAGATATGGCAATTGGTATGGGGCTTATGGTAGGTTTCCATTTCAAAGAGAATTTCAACTACCCGTATATTGCAAATTCTGTGACAGATTTCTGGAGAAGATGGCATATTTCTTTAAGTACATTCTTCCGTGATTATGTTTACATTCCATTAGGCGGTAACAGAAAAGGCAAAGCGAGAACTTACTTAAATCTTCTCGTTGTATGGTTTTTGACAGGACTCTGGCACGGTGCTTCGTGGAACTTTGTATTATGGGGACTTTTCTTCTGTGCATTCTTATTCATAGAAAAAGCAGGATTTTCAAAGGTGCTTAAAAACGCACCTAAATTTGTTGGTGTGATTTACACTCTGGTTACTGTTTACTTCGGCTGGATTCTTTTCAGATTTTCTGATTTCAGGTTTATTCCTGTTGTATTAAAAGGTCTTTTATGTCTTAACGGCAACAGTCTTTTGGACTTTGAAACAAAAGCATTGCTTACATCTAATATTTTCTTTGTTGTTATTGCAATACTCTCTGTAACACCTGTTACTAAAAAAGTTAAACAATTTATAAAATCAAAAT
>JAFSBS010000369.1 GCA_017437165.1 Clostridia bacterium | reverse complement strand
TTCAATTTTGGCTATCTTGTTTATTTCTTCTGCAAGGCTTGTGCAGTTTCGGGTTATACGTTAGGCATTAACCCGTTTGACCAACCCGGTGTAGAAAGTTACAAGAAAAATATGTTTGCTCTTTTAGGCAAACCGGGTTACGAGTCATTAAGTGAAGAGCTTAAAGCAAGACTTACAAAATAAAGTAAATAAACTGAAGACAATTCAGTAATAAAATAAACGGAGGTAAACACTATGGTTTCACTTATTATCGGCAACAAAGGTTCCGGCAAAACAAAAAAACTCATTTCTCTTATCAATGAGGCGGTTGACAAATCAAACGGAACAGTCGTTTGTATTGAGAAATCACCGTTACTTACTTACGAGGTAACTCACAAAGCAAGACTTATTGAAACAGAAAGATATGGTGTTGAAGGCGTAGACGCTTTCTATGGTATGATTTGCGGTATCATCGCTCAAGACCACGACATCACAGAGATTTTTGTTGACGCTACATTCAAAATCGTAGGCAGAGATTACGAAGCGTTTGCAGATCTTATTAAAAAGGTTAGCGAAATTTCAAAACTTTCGGATACAGACTTTGTTTTCACAGTATCAGAAGATGAAGAAAAACTTCCAAAGAGACTCTTTGATTACGCAGAAAAACTCAACTAATGCTTTAAACACCGCCTATCTTTTAAAGATGGGCGGTTTTTTTTTGAAAAAAATTACAGATTTTTAAATTATATATTGACAAAACCACTTTATTTTAATATAATGTTTTAGCGTATTGAGAGGTAGTTAAATGATTATTGAACTTGAGTCTATATTTAATACGGATGGTTCGTCTTATGAATTTGATTACGAACTTTCGCTTTCACACATCGGTGTGGCAGGTGTAAATCCACTTAAGTCACCTGTTAAAGTTAAAGGTGTTGTGAAAAATAATACGGGTATTGTCACATTAGAAGCGGGTGTTGAACTTGTTTACTCTGCTGCTTGTGACCGTTGTGCCGAAGAAACTGAGAAAATTTATAACTATAATTTTTCTCACAATTTAATTGCATCTTTAAGCAATGAAGATAATGACGATTTTCTTGTTGTGAGTGATATGCGTTTAGATTTAGACGAACTTATCGAAGAAGATGTTAATTTAGAATTACCAACAAAATTCCTTTGTAATGAAGATTGTAAGGGTATTTGCTCTATGTGTGGTAAAAATCTTAACAAAGACCAATGTGACTGTAAGAAGCCAATAGACCCTCGTCTTGAAGGTTTACTTCAGTTTTTGGAATAGACAGTAAATAAACAAACATATTTTGTTAAATTATAAGGAGGAAACTTAAAATGGCAGTACCAAAGAGAAGAGTTTCAAAAACAAGAAGAGACAAAAGAAGATCAAACGTATGGAAAATGGATGCTCCACAACTTATGAAATGCCCACAATGCGGCGAATATAAGAGAGCACACAGACTTTGCACAGAATGTGGTTATTACAACGGCAAACAAGTAGTAGTTGTTGAAAAATAATTACGGTGTAATTCTATAATTGCTTTCAAGGGGCGGTGAGAAATATCTCTCCGCCCTATTGGAGTTTTATTTGTTGTAAGGAGTTGATAAAATGTCGGTAAAAGTAACTTGTGTAAAAGAGAATTCTTATGGCGAAAAAGCAGGGATTTTAAAAAATGATGAAATCAAATTCATAAACGGCAGAGAAATTACCGATGTTTTAGACTATCGCTTTGCAATACAAAGTAAAAAACTTTCTGTAACTTTAAATCGTGGTTTAGAAGAAATTAAAGTTAATATCAGAAAAAGTAGCGAGTTTTCAGATATTGGGCTTGATTTTGAAACTTATTTAATGGACAAACAACATTCCTGTAAAAATAAATGTATTTTCTGTTTTGTTGACCAGATGCCGAAAGGTATGCGTGATACTTTATATTTTAAAGATGATGATTCTCGTCTCTCGTTCCTTTTTGGTAATTACATTACTCTTACAAATCTTACCGAAAAAGAAGCAGACAGAATTTGTGAAATGCACATAAGCCCTATAAACATTTCTGTTCATACTATGAATCCCGAGTTACGTGTTAAAATGATGAAAAACAAAAACGCAGGGGACTCACTTAAATTTATAAAGAAGTTTTACGATGCAGGGATTTTGATGAACACACAACTTGTTCTTTGCCCCGGTATAAATGATGGTGACGAGTTAAGATATTCATTAAATGAACTTGCAAAATACAGTCAGTATATTAACAGTATAGCGGCAGTACCGGTAGGTCTTACAAAATATCGTGAAACTTTAGAGCGTTTAGACACATACACCAAAGAAACTGCAAACGAAGTTATTTCAATAATAGACGAGTTTAATGCACATTACTCGTTCTTTAATGAGGGTAAAATTTTAGCCTTTGCTTCAGATGAATTTTATTTATTAGCAGAAAAAGATTT
>JAFSBS010000368.1 GCA_017437165.1 Clostridia bacterium | reverse complement strand
GAGTAGCAATACCGCTCATAAGACGGCTTAAGCTATTAAGAACATCAATAGCAGGATAGTGGTTTCTTGATGCTATTTTTCTTGATAACACTATATGACCATCAATGATACTTCTTACAGTATCAGAGATTGGTTCGTTTGTATCATCACCTTCTGAAAGAACGGTGTAAATACCTGTAATAGAACCGGTTTTGAAGTTACCGGACCTTTCGAGTAACTTTGGTAAAGCGGAATAAATTGAAGGTGTGTAACCTCTTGCTACCGGTGCTTCACCTGTACTCAGACCGATTTCACGTTGAGCCATTGCAAAACGTGTTAAAGAGTCCATCATAAGAAGAACGTCTTTACCTTGTCTCTGGAAATACTCTGCAATAGCAGTTGCTGTTTGCGCACATTTAAAACGCATAAGAGCAGGTTGGTCAGATGTTGCTACAACTAAAACTGAACGCTTCTGACCTTCAGGACCTAAATCGCGTTCAATAAATTCTACAACCTCTCTACCACGCTCACCTACAAGTGCAATAACGTTTACATCGGCTTTAACATTTCTGGCAATCATACCCATAAGAGTACTCTTACCGACACCACTACCTGCGAAAATACCCATACGCTGTCCTTTACCTATCGTAAGAAGACCATCTATGCACTTAACACCTAATTCAATTACTTCATTGATTGGTGGTCGTGCCATTGGGTTCTCAGGTGCGCCGCCTATTGAGATAGATGTTCCTTCCGTAATCTCTTCTTTATTATCAATTGGTTTGCCAAGA
Source organism: Clostridia bacterium (assembly GCA_017437165.1). Lineage (GTDB taxonomy): Bacteria > Bacillota > Clostridia > Oscillospirales > Acutalibacteraceae > DTU089. The sequence continues at coordinate 3,383 of JAFSBS010000368.1, read as the reverse complement.
GCATCAACTGCTCTGCCGATAAGCTGGTCACTCGCAAGAACGGTAAGTTTCTTACCTGTATTTATTACCTTGCAACCATAACCGATACCGTCAACCTCCTGATAAGGCATTAAAAATGCTGTACTTTCAGAAATACCGACTACTTCGGAGAGAACTACCTGTTCATCTCCCGGAAGGAAAATTTTGCAAATGTCGCCAATACTACAAGTCAAGCCTGTTGCTTCAACGGTCATACCGATTATTTTGTTAATTCTGCCTTCACGAGTAAGTGTGTCAGTATTTTTTAACACTTTTTCGTATTTAGCCAAATCAATATTACCGGACTGTAACACTCTTAAACCTCCATCTCTGCCTCTCTGAAAGCAAGGCGAAGATTATCTGCCTGAACAGATATAGTAGCGACAACTGCGCCCGTTTCAGTACTCACTACACAAGTATCATCTGCACAGGCAATTGGTTTAACCTCTGCCACGCCTCGATATTCAGGCTTACTGAGTTCAACCTTTGCAGCCTCTACAAGACCTGCTAATGAATCTGAAACTTCAAGTGTGAGCCAATTTGTACCTTTACATTCACTTACTGTTTTTGTAACAAGCTCCTGTAAATATAAATCGTCTTCACTTACTTTTCTGCAGACTAATTTTTCTGCAATATCTATGGCAAAAAACTTCAATTTTTTTTCGTAATCAAGAAGATACGCTTTTTGAAGTTCTTCCATCTCGTTAATTTTTTGAGAAATACTGTCAATGCTTTGTTGTAATTCTGCTTTTTTGCTTTGTAAAGCATCAGAATACGCTTTAATTTCAACTTCTAAAGCAATAGCATTGAGTTCATCTCTGTAAAATTCCGCTAATTCTTCACGTGTTGGATAAACAAGTTTTTCCTGAGGTTCTTCCGGTTCTGCAGGTTCTTCAATAACTTCGAAACTTTCAGGAGTAAATTCCATAAACGCTTCTTCAGGTGGAAGATTTTCTTGTTCTTCAATAGTTACTCTTGGTAAATCAAAATCAACATCGGGAATTTTCACAGAATCTGAGGTAGCTGAATAATTGTATGTTCTGAAAATATCACTCAATTATTGCATCCTCCCCACCGTGAGAAATTGTGATTTCTCCGGATTCTTCCAATGTACGAATAATATCAACAACTTTCTGTTGAGCCTTTTCAACGTCACGCATACGAACATTTCTGAGGTATTCAAGGTCAGAAAGAATGTTTTCTTTAGCACGGGCAGAGATATTTGAAAGCAATACTTCTTTGATTTCTTCTGTAGAACCTTTGATAGCAATTGCAAGGTCCTGATAATCGACATCGCGAAGAACTCTCTGAATAGTGAATGGATCGAGATGAACAATATCTTCGAATACGAACATAAGCTTTTTGATGCTGTCTGTAAGTTCGGGGTCAGTAGCGCCAAGTTAATCAAAGATACGTTTTTCAGTAGCTCTGTCTGTGTGGTTCATAATATCAGCAACATGGTTAACACCACCGATTTCTGTCATATCAAAAGAAACAACGGAAGAGAATCTTCTCTCAAGAATTGTTTCAACGGTATTTACAATACTTGGTGAAACGCTGTCAAGAGTTGCAATTCTTTTGATAACACTAAGTTGCGTATTTGGTGGAAGTTCCGAAATAATTTTTGATGCTTCTTCAGGCGGTGCGTAAGAAAGAATAAACGCAATAGCCTGTGGGTGTTCGCCCTGTAACATCATTAAAAGGTTTCTTGATTTTGCTTTTCTCAAGAACTCAAATGCTCTTGTCTGCATAGCACCTGCAACTCTGTCCATATAAGACTGTGCAAGTTCAGGACCGAAAGCTTTTTCAAGAATATCTTTTGCGTATAATACACCACCCTCAGAAATAATTTTCTGGGTTGTGCAGAGGCCATAGAAATCATCTATAACCTCCTGCAAATCTGATGGTGTGAGTTTTTCAAGTTTCGCAACCTCAACTGAGAGTCTTTCGATTTCGTCTTCAGTAAGGTATTTATAAACAGATGCCGCTTCATCCGCACCGAGAGCAACGATAACCGCAGCAGCTCTGCCTATAGGAGAAAGTCCTTTAGTCGCATTTCTTGCCATCAATCGTCACCATCCTTTATCCAGGAACGAAGGAGGTTAGCAGTAACTTTCGGATTTGCTTTTGCGAAGTTACGAACCTCTTTAAGAATTGCTTCGTCTTTAGGGTCAGCGTCACCCATAGCAAGGTCTGCAAGTTCCTTCTTGTAGCGGTCGATTTCCTGTTGCAACTGAAGTTGCTCTGCTGCACGCTCGTCTTCGATTTGTTGAAGGTACTCTTCCATACCATCCTTTTTCTTTTTCTTTCTCTTCTTTGCAATAATAATTGCAGGAATGAGAATGATGAGAAGAAGTACCAATAGTACAAGACCAAGTATAAGAATAATCTGCCACAATGGTAACTCTGCGAGTTTTTCAATGAATGTCTTATTAACAACAACATCATCTGGTGGAGTTTCACCAACGAATGAAGATACACTGATATTTTCAGGTGCAATATCGACACTCTTTGAAACTATATTTGTAATTTCTTCACGATTTGTGTTAGAGAGATTTGCCTGTTTTACCATAACAGAAACTGTTGCTCTGTCAATGATTGCATTACCCTTTTCGATCTGGGTTTTGATGTAACCGTAATCGTAATCACGAAGACCCTCAATCATTGTTTCACCATCGAGAGCGGTATCACCATCATATGTATAATCAGGAATGTCGGTATTATTTTCCTCACCTGCAACACCACCGGCAACATTTTCAGGACCACCCTGGAATGTACCTTCTTCGTGAGTTAAGAAACCTTCCTCCTTGGAGTTAGGAATAAGTTCCATTTTTTCTGTCATCATTTTATCGTAGTTGATAGTTACTTTAGCAACTGCAAATACGCCATCTGCACCATATTTAGGTGTAAGAATTTTCTTAACATTCTCTTCAATCTGATTCTGAACCATTCTTTCAAAATCAAGATTCTGATTATATGTAAGACCACCGTATTTATCTTCAGTTAAAAGCAATTCAACCATATTGGTTGCATCTATAATGTGAACATCTTCCGGTTCAAGTTTCGGTATTGCAGATGCAACAAGATTTTTGATTGCAGTAATCTGCTCATCACCGAGTTCAATATCATCTGTAAATTTAATATTTACACTTGCTGTAGCCTTTTCGTTTTCTTCTGTTTGTTGCCATACATAATCTGTAGTTTCAGGTATAGCAAGTGTAACGTTTGCTTCAATGATACCCTCAATTTTCATTAAGGTATCTTGCAAACGATTCTGTGCCTGATGCACAAGTGCTTGTTTTTTATCCGCTTCCGTAGCAGTAAGACCTTGAGAAGATTCAAAGATATCGTATGTAAGAGCGCTC
>JAFSBS010000367.1 GCA_017437165.1 Clostridia bacterium | reverse complement strand
TTTTAAGCAGATTTTTCCATTTTTCGACATTCTTGAAAAAAGATTGTTAATTTTATGACAAATACAATTTGTTGTAACATCTTTACATTTTATACAAAATGGAACATACCTGTGTTATAAATTATCTAAAATTTTTGTGCAATTTCACATTAGTATTTTTTAATAGAATTTTCATAAAATTTTGTCTATTTTGCAAAGGATTTTTATTATGAAAAATTGCTTTACAATTCCATTACCCAAAACTTTCAACCTTTCTCTTTGTCTTGACTGTGGTCAGGCATTCCGCTGGCGGAATGATGGCTCAAAATGGCATGGTGTTGCGTTTGGAATATACATCATAATTGAACAAACCAAAACCGAACTTATTTTCTATGATTGCACAGAAGAAGATTTTAATAGTATCTGGAAAAACTATTTCGACCTTGACTGCGATTATACCAAAATCGTATCAAAATATGACGATAACTACTTAAAACAAGCAGTTAAAGAGTATAACGGTATCAGAATTTTATGCCAAGAACCTTGGGAGGCACTTTGCTCGTTTATTATTTCGCAAAACAATAACATACCGCGAATTAAGGGTATTATTGAGCGTCTTTGCGAAGAATTTGGCGAAGGTGAAAGCGGTAAAAAGTCTTTTCCAAGTGCTGAAACACTTTCAAAACTCACCGTCGAGGATTTGTCTCCACTTCGTGCAGGTTTTCGAGCTAAATATATAATTGACGCAGCACAGAAAGTAACAAACGGTGAAATCGATTTTGCAAAAATCAAGACCGAACCTATTGAATATGGTCGAGAAGAATTACAAAAAATCAAAGGCGTTGGTGCAAAAGTTGCAGAATGTACTCTGCTTTACGGATTTCACAAAATTGACGCATTCCCTGTTGATGTTTGGGTAAAACGTATTATGGCAGAGATGTACCCTAACGGTCTCCCCGCTTGCACAAAAGGTACTGAAGGAATTGCTCAACAGTATTTATTTCACTGGAGAAGAATGCAGAAAAATTAGATATATCTCTTAACCCCTTGACTTTTAGCCTTTTCTTTGATATTATTTATTAAACTAAATATGGTTATATCTCGTCACATTGGCGAGTGAAAAAGGAACCCCATCGGTTAATCCGATGGGGTTTTGGGTTTTTATTGAATATTTTATTTGCTTGCGTCATACCTGCCTAAAAGCATTTGTTCGCGTTTGCTTTCTTCAAGCTTTTCAAGTGCTCGTTCTTTTTTCTTTTTATATTGCTTTATATTTTTAATTGCATTAAATACAATAACGCCATAGCCTGTAACACCCGTAACAAGAGCAATCCACCCTACACCGAAAAACAGACCACCCATAGCCCAATATGCACGGACATATTTTCTATCTACGAACTCATTAAAAGACAGTTTATGTATTTCCTCATACTTGTCAAAGCTATCCGCTGAAAGACCAAAAGAAACAATAGCAAATATTACCAACACCAAGAAAATCGCAGTTACAATAACCATTTTCTTTTTTTCATATCGTATACTTTCTGCAAATCCTTTTTCGATTTTCTCACGCATTTCATAATGCTTTGTTCGTGTAAGGCGAACTTCTTTATTAAGAAAATCCATACTTTCACCATAAATGTGATACAGATAATCGCGATTCATCGTTTCACTTCTAAAAAAGCTCGCTGTGTTTTGGTCAAACATAGAATTTGGAATATATGATATATCTGGTTTCTTTTCAGTTGATTCAAGAACATCAACTCTTAACTTTTCGTCCATAATCTACCTACTTTTCAACTTCATAAGTGCCGATAGAAATGCAAAACGCCTTTCTATCTTCAAGTTCTTGAATTTTTTGTTTTTCTTTCTTATCAATTTGCTTTATACGATTTATGTAACTACCTAATGGAAACGCAAACAAAAACATTGTAACCATCGCACTTCGAGTTATTTCTTTCCACGAAAAACCACTACGCCTGAGAAAGCGGCGATAATTAAGAGGTGCCATTAATACAGGGCTTGCAAAACTCTTGGCGTATACAACAGGTCCTG